>DASYRU010000357.1:0-14139 GCA_036004165.1 Actinomycetota bacterium | reverse complement strand
GCGGCGTGCGCAGCTCGTGGGAGGCGTCGGCGACGAAGCGCCGCAGCCGGGCCTCCGACACCCGCCGCTCCGCGAACGCCGCCTCGATCTGGCCGAGCATGGCGTTGAGGGCAAGGCCGAGCCGTCCGACCTCGGTGGTCGGCTCAGCCGGGCTGACCCGTCGCGACAGGTCGCCGCCGGCGATCGCCCCGGCGGTGGCGGCGATGTCGTCGAGGGGGCGCAGGCCGACCCGGACCAGGCGCAGCGCCAGCAGGCCGAGGCCGACCAGCACTGCGACGCTGGCCAGGGCCTCCACCAGGATCAGCCTGCCCAGGGTCTCGTACACCCCGCTGAGCGGGACGGCGACGGCGACCGCCAGGTCGCTGCCGGCGACCGGGCCGGCCTGCACCCGGTACGGGAACCCGCGGTGGCCCTGCGGCTGGGCGGTGAGCGTGACCACCCGGGCCGGCAGGTCGTCCGGCAGCTCCGGCGGGGCGCGCTGTGCCCCTCCCCTGCCCAGCCACGGCGGCCCCGGCCCGCCACGCTCCTGGCGCGGGGCCGCCGGGTCGAGGGGAACCAGCCGCAGCCGCTGGCCGCCGCTGCTGACCTCGACCCAGCCGGAGTCGAGGCCGAGCTGGGCCGCCCCCTGCCGCTCGAAGGCGCCGAGCGCGGCCGGCCCGCCGGTCCCGACGGCCTCCGCGACCTGCAGCCGGGCGGCGGCCAGTTCCTGGTCGACCCGGCCGACCAGGAAGGAGCGCAGCGCCAGCCAGGTGGCGACGCCGGAGGCGAGCAGCCCGGCGGCGACCAACGCGAGCATCGCCAGCAGCAGCCGCCCGCGCAGCGACCTCATCGGCTGGGCAGGCGCAGGCTGTAGCCGACCCCCCTGACCGTGTGGATCAGGGGCGGCCGGAAGCGGTCGACCTTGCGCCGCAGGTAGCTGACGTAGGTCTCGACGATGTTGTCGTTGCCGCCGAAGTCGTAGTGCCAGACGTTGTCGAGGATCTGCGCCTTCGAGACCACCCGGCGGGCGTTGCGGACCAGGTAGCGGAGCAGCTTGAACTCGGTCGCGGTGAGCTGGATCGGGGCGCCCTGCCTCCACACCTCGTGGGTGTCTTCGTCCAGCTCCAGGTCGGCGAAGGCGAGCCTCCCCGGCGACGGTTCCGGGCGGGTCCGCCGCAGCACGGCGCGGATGCGGGCGACCAGCTCCTCGAGGCTGAACGGCTTGGTCACGTAGTCGTCGCCGCCGACGGTCAGGCCGGCGACCTTGTCCTCGGTGGCGTCCCTGGCGGTGAGGAACACCACCGGCAGGTCGGCGCCGGCGCGCAGGCGGCGGCAGACGTCGAGGCCTTCCATGTCGGGCAGCATGATGTCCAGGACGACCAGGTCGGGCCGGAAGGTGCCGGCGACCGTGAGCGCCTCCTGGCCGGTCGCGGCCGTGGCCACATCGAACCCCTCGTAGCGCAGCGCCATGCGGACGAGGTCGGTGATGTAGGCCTCGTCGTCGACCACCAGGATGCGGGCCTCGGCCACCATCGAAGTATGCCGACCGAACCTGGGAATCCGCTGGGAGCGGGCCGGCTCTGCGCGAACCCTCAGCGTCCTCACAGCCGGTTCACAGGCTCGGCTCCTAGCCTGGTGGTGGAGGCACTGAGCACCGAGGAGGTTGTGTCCCGTGGCACTTGGACTGCTGCTCGACGGCTTCGGTCGCGGCGACTGGGGATCGAGGGGAGGCGCCTGGTTCGCGCTCTTCCCGCTCTTCTGGATCCTGACCCTGGCCGCGATCGGCCTGATCGTGTACCTGCTCGTACGGCGCCGGCCGGTCCTGACCGACGGTCGCCCCGGCTGGGGCCCGCCGCCACCGGCGGCGCCACGTCCGGACTCGGCCCTCGAGATCGCCAGGGCGCGCTACGCCCGCGGCGAGATGAGCAGGGAGGAGTTCCTTCGCGTCACCAGCGACCTCGGCGGCTCCCCGCCGCCGGCCGACGCGCCGCCCCCGCCCCCACCCGCCGACCAGAGCCAGTAGCCGGCCCGCTCACCCTGGCCCCCGCGCCCCCACAGGGCCGGGGGCCAGGTCATGCGCTAGCGTGGGCGGATGCGACCCGTCCAGCAGCAGACGATCCTGGTCACCGGCGCGACCGACGGGCTCGGCCGGGCGCTCGCGCGCGAGCTCGCCAGGCGAGGCGCCACCGTCCTGCTGCACGGGCGGAGCAGGCAGCGGCTCGAGGAGACGGGGCGCGAGATCGGGCAGGCGACCGGGAACCACCGCCTGCACGGCTACCTCGCCGACCTCTCGTCGCTGCAGGACGTGCGCCGCCTCGGCAGCGAGGTCGCCGGCGGGCAGGAACGGCTCGACGTGCTGGTCAACAACGCCGGCATCGGCGGCGCCGGGCCTCGCCGGGCGAGCGTCGACGGCTACGAGCTGCACTTCGCCGTCAACTACCTGGCCCCGTTCCTGCTCACCCACCTGCTGCTGCCGCTGCTGCGGCGCTCCGCACCCGCCCGGATCGTCAACGTCGCCTCGGTCGGGCAGGCGCGGATCGACTTCGACGACGTGATGCTGGAGCGCGGCTACGATCCCATGCGCGCCTACGCGCAGAGCAAGCTGGCCCAGGTGATGTTCACCTTCGAGCTGGCCGGGCGGCTGCGCGCGGCCGGCGAGTCCGGCGTGACCGTCAACGCCCTGCACCCGGCGTCGCTGATGAACACCAAGATGGTCCTTGAGAGCTTCGGCTACACGATGAGCACCGTGCAGGACGGGATGGAGGCGACCCTCCGCCTGGTGATCTCGCCCGAGCTGGAGGGCGTCAGCGGCCGCTACTACGACCGGCTGCGCGAGGCGCGAGCCGACCCGCAGGCCTACGACCCGGAGGGCCGCCTGCGCCTGTGGCGCCTGAGCGAGCGGCTCGCCGGCCTCCCCGAGGGCTAGCTTGCCGGGATGGAGATGCCGACGCCGCCGCGGGTGTCGGCCCCGTAGCGCTGCTGCTCCCGCTCCAGGTCGAGCGGCTGGATGCGCTCGCGGTCGGCGAGCGCCGCCTCGTCCAGCAGCTCGGCCGGCACCACCCAGGCGACCTCGAACTCCAGGCCGTCGGGGTCCTTGGCGTACAGGCTCTTGGTGGTGCCGTGGTCGGAGGCGCCGACCAGCGCGCCTGCCTCGGCCAGCCCGGCCGCCAGCCGCTCCAGCTCGGCCAGGGTGTCGACCTCCCACGCCAGGTGGTACAGCCCGACGGTGGCCTTGCCGGCGGCCGACGGACCGGCGGCGGCGCCGATCTGGAACAGGCCGAGGTCGTGGTCGTTGGTGGAGCCGGGCGCCTGGATGAAGGCGGCGCCAGGGAAGCCCATGACGCGGCGGAAGCCGAGGACGTCGCGGTAGAAGGCGACGCTGCGCTCGACGTCGCGGACGTACAGCACGGCGTGGTTGAGGCGGTGGATCGGCATGCGCATTCCTCCGTTGGCTGAGGGCGCCTGATGCAGGTGGCGGAGCGACACCTACGACTGTGGCACGTGTGCGCGCCGAGAGCAGCAGACTATCGTTCGGCACGGCGTATTCCTGCCAGGGGGACGATCGCGAGATGCAGACGGATGTCACCGAGCTGGGCCTGCGCGTCGGCGAGCTCGTCGAGGTGCGGAGCGAGCAGGAGATCCTGGCCACCCTCGACGAGCACGGCCGGCTGGACGCGATGCCGTTCATGCCGGAGATGCTGCAGTTCTGCGGCAAGCGCTTCCGGGTGGACAAGCGTGCGTTCAAGACCTGCGACCAGGTCAACAACAGCGGCATGTACCGCGTCGATCGTGCCGTGCACCTTGGGGGGGCGCGCTGCGACGGGCAGGCGCACGGCGGCTGCCAGGCCGCCTGCCTGCTCTACTGGAAGGAGGCGTGGCTGAAGCGGGTGGAGCCGGACGGGCAGGAGGCGGTCGCCGACGCGCCAGCGCTTCCCGCCGGCCTGCCACGGTGCACGATCGCCGCGCTCAGGCGGGAGACCCGCCCCGAGGGGGCCGCGGCGGACGAGGAACGGTTCTCCTGCCAGGCCACCGAGATGCCGAAGGCGGCGCCGACGCACATCCGCGCGTGGGACGTGCGCCAGTACGTCCAGGACGTGACCTCCCGCAACACCCGCCTGTGGCCGACGGTCCGCAGTGTGGTCGTGCTGGGGTTCAACAAGTTCCAGCGGGTCAGCCGGCGGCTGCCCCGGCGACTGCGCATCCACGGCGGCGCCGCCTACCCGTTCATCGACAGCAAGCTGAACGGCAAGACGCCGAAGGAGCTGCTGGATCTGCAGCCGGGCGAGCTGGTCGAGGTGAAGTCCAAGGAGGAGATCTTCGCCACCCTCGACCAGACCGACAGCAACCGCGGCCTGCGCTTCGACGTCGAGGGGCTGCGATACTGCGGCAGGCGGGCCAGGGTGCTGGCCCGGATCAACAAGCTGATCGACGACAAGACCGGCAAGATGATCCACATCCCGGGCGACTGCATCGTGCTCGACGGCTTCATCTGCGCCGCCGACTTCCACCAGAACTGCCCGCGCGGCATCTACGAGTACTGGCGGGAGATCTGGCTGCGAAGGGTGGAGTGACGTACCCCTCCCTCCGCGAGCGGCGAACCCGCGCGCCCGCCACCAGGCAGGCCAGCCGGCCCACCGCCCCGGTGGCCCGCACCGTCGTCCTGCTCGGCATCACCAGCCTGTTCACCGACGTCTCGTCGGAGATGGTCGCGGCCGTCCTGCCGCTGTATCTGGTGCTGCAGCTGGGCTTCACACCGCTGCAGTTCGGCATCGTCGACGGGCTCTACGAGGGCGTGACCACGCTGGTGCGGCTGGCAGGCGGCTACGTCGCCGACCGCTGGCGGCGCCACAAGGAGGTCGCCGCCGGCGGCTACGCGCTGTCGGCCGCCTGCAAGCTCGGCCTGGTGGCGGCGGGCGGCGCCTGGGGCGCGGTCGCCGGGATCATCGCGCTCGACCGGACCGGCAAGGGGATCCGTACCGCCCCGCGCGACGCGATGATCTCCTTCAGCACGCCCCCCGCCGACCTCGGCAGGGCGTTCGGCGTGCACCGGGCGCTGGACACCACCGGCGCGATGCTGGGCCCGCTGGTGGCGTTCGTGATCCTGGCGATCGTGCCTGGCGCGTTCGACTCGGTGTTCGTGACCAGCTTCTGCGCGGCGGTGATCGGTCTCGGCGTGCTGCTGCTGTTCGTCGACAACCCAGCGCGCCAGGCCGCGGTCCCGCCGGCCGCCGCGGCCGCCGGCCCGGGCATGCCGCCGCGGGCCGTCGCCCGGCTGCTGGCCGTCCCCCGCGTCCGCGCGCTGGTGGTCGCCGGCGCCGTGCTCGCGCTCGCCACCGTCAGCGACGGCTTCGTGTACCTGACCCTGCAGCGGCGGGCGAGCCTGCAGGTGGGCTTCTTCCCGCTGCTGGCGGTCGGGGTGGCGCTGGTCTACATGCTGCTGGCGGCGCCCGTCGGCCGGCTGGCCGACCGCGTGGGGCGTGGCCTGGTGCTGCTCGGCGGCCACCTGCTGCTGCTGGTGGTGTATGCGGCCTTGCTCGCCGGCGCCTCCGGCGTCGTCGTGGTGGCGGTCACGCTGGGGCTGCTCGGCGCCTACTACGCGGCCACCGACGGGGTGCTGGCCGCGCTGGCCAGCGCGGCGCTGCCGGCATATGCCCGCTCCAGCGGCCTCGCCCTGGTCGCCAGCGGCACCGCGCTCGCGCGGCTGGCCGGCTCGGTGCTGTTCGGGGCGGTCTGGGCCGTATGGGGCCTGCAGGGAGCGGTCGCGGGGTTCCTGGCTGGCCAGCTCGCCGCGATCGCGGTCGCGGCGCTGGTGCTCGGCCGCCACGGGGAGGTGCTCGGCCGTGCCGGGCCGGCGCCTGGCTGACCCGCCGAGCGGGACGCTCCCAGCAACCGGCCGGCGCCCACGGCGGCGGGTGCTGCTGTTCGCCGCCCTCTGCACCGCCTGCGTGGTGGTCGCCGGCGGGTACCTCGCGCTGGCGGCGCAGCGCGCCCGCGACGTCAGGGCGGCGGCGCCGGTCGCGGTGCAGGCGGCGGCGCCGGCCAGCCTTGACGGGCGACCGCGCCTGCTGTTCCGCAGCACGGCGCTGGACAGCACCTACGGGAAGCTGGCGCTGGTGCCCCTGAGCAGGCCGGACGGGCCGCGCGTCATGACCCAGCTCGACTGCGACCGGGTCTACATGGCGGCCGGCCGCGGGCTCTGCCTGGCCGCCGACCGGGGGGTCATCACGACCTATACGGCGGTGCTGTTCGGCCCGGACTTCGCGCCCCGCCACCGGCTGCCGATCCCCGGGTTGCCGAGCCGGGCGCGGCTGTCGCCCGACGGGCGCCTGGCGGCCATGACCGTGTTCGTCACCGGGCACTCCTACGCCGGCGGGGCGTTCTCCACCAGGACCAGCATCGTCGACACCGACAGCGGCCGGCCGCTGCTCGACGACCTCGAGCGGCTCACCGTGCTGCGCGACGGCCGCCGCTGGCGCCGGGCCGACTTCAACTTCTGGGGCGTGACCTTCGTGCCTGGCGGCGACCGCTTCTACGCCACCCTGGCCTCCGGCGGCCGCACCTGGCTGCTCGAAGGGGACCTGCGCAGCCGCAGCGCCCGCGTGCTGCGCGGCAACGTCGAGTGCCCATCGATCTCCCCGGACGGCACCCGCCTCGCCTACAAGCGGCGCATGCCCGGCATCCGGGTGACCTGGCGCCTGCACGTGCTCGACCTCGCCACCATGACCGACACCCCGCTGGCCGAGACCCGCAGCGTCGACGACCAGGTCGAGTGGCTCGACGACCGGCAGCTGCTGTACTCGCTGGCCGACGGCGACCGGCCCACCGCCGTCACCGACACGTGGGTGGTGCCGGCCGGCGGCGGCGGGTCGCCGCGGATCCTCGCCCACGCGGCCTTCTCGCCCGCGGTGCAGCGGGGCTGAGCGAGCTCAGCCGTCCGGCCGGCCGCGGTCCGCCTCCAGCGCGGCCAGCCGGCGCTCCAGCTCGGCGAGCCTGGCCAGCAGGTCGCCGGCCCGCAGCCCGAGGGTCGCGCGCACGGAGGTGATCGCCTGGCTGGCCGGCATCGTCGGCCCGCCCTCGCGACGGACCTCAAGCAGGCGCAGGACGCCGTCGCCGGTGAGGACGTCGACGAAGCCGTTCGCCTTCGACACCGCGACCACCCGGCCGGGGATGCGGCCCTCGTAGCGAGGAGCGTCGGCGAGCGGCAGCGCGCCCGCGATCCACAGCCGCTCGGTGCCGAGGTAGGTGAAGGCGCCGGGATAGGGCGCGACCAGCGCCCGGATCAGCCGGTCGACCGCCACGGTCGGCGCCGACCAGTCGATCTCGCCGTCCTCCGGCAGCCTGGTGCAGCCGTAGGTGGCGTCCGCCTCCCGCTGGGGGGCACCCTCGTCGCCGTCCAGCCGCCGCCGCACGGCGTCGGCCAGCACCTCGCGCTGCACCTCGTTGAGCTGTTCGTACAGGTCGGCGACGGTGGCCGCGGCGGCGATCGGGACGAGCCGCTGGTACAGGATCCCCCCGGCGTCCAGGCCGGGCACCAGGGTGTGGACGGTGATCGCGGTCTGCGGCTCGCCGTTGATCAGCGCCCAGTTGACCGAGGCGCGGCCGCGGAGGCGGGGCAGCGGCGCGTAGTGGACGTTGACGAAGGGGCAGGCCTCCAGCAGCGCGGCCGGCAGGATGCGGTTGTACGAGGAGACCACCACGCACGCCGGCCGCAGCGACTCGACCAGCGCCGAGACCGCGCGCAGGGACGCGTCGGGGTGGACGGGGACGCCGAGCGAGCGGGCGCGCTGCACGGTGGCGTCCTCGGCCTCCCGCCCTGCGCCGTCGCGCACCACGCCCACCACCTGGAAGCGCTCGTGCAGCGCCTCCAGCGCGCTCTGCGCGGTCGGCCCCAGCCCGAGCAGCAGCACCGGGGCCCTGGCGGCGGCGCCGTCAGACGGCATCGAGGAACGACCTGTCGAACTCACTGCGCCGGTCATCCGGTCGCAGCAGCACCTCGCCCACCTTCAGCCCCCCCGCCTGCAGCCGCACCACCGGCTCCGGCCCGACGCCGGACGGCAGGATCCCCATGTGCCCGTTGGCGGGCGCCTCCGGCGGCCAGTACGGCACGCCGGCGGCCGCCAGGCCCTGCCGGTCGAGGTCGCCCCAGAACTGCGCCACCACCGTGCCCGGCCAGTGGGCCGCCAGCCAGGCCGCCTCGTCCCGGTCCAGCACCGGCTCCGGTCGGGGACGCAGCGCCACCACCACCGCGTCGGGCCGCTCCCCGGCGGCCGCCTCCGGCAGGCTCGCCGCGACCGAGACGTCGGCGCCGCAGGCGGCCAGCCCGTCGCGGAGCCAGGGGCCGAACGGGTTGTCGCAGAGCACCACGATCCCGCTGCGGTTCACCGCCACGCCGGCGTCCAGCAGCTGCTTGGCGGCCATCACCCCCAGGAAGGAGAACACGTCCACCGCGGGGTGCCGCTCGTTGGTGCCCGCCACCGCGATCCCCCGCCGGCGCAGCGCCGGCAGGTCGACGTCGGCGTCCCGCGCCGGCAGCTCCCACGCCTCGAACATCAACGGCACCACCGCGGTCGGCTTCATCCACCCGGCCATGGCGGCGTCGATCGGCCGCAGGTGCCCGCTGTTGGTCACGATGTCGGCGCCGGCGACCACCTCCGGCCGCTTCTCGGTGACCAGCTCGACCCGGTCGGCCACGCCGGCCATGCGGGCGAGCGACCCGGTCGCGGCGCCCACCTCGGCGCTGGTCCCGTACCGGCTGGTGCGTGCCAGCGCCACCACCGGGGCGGCCCCGGCCATCGCGGCAAGCACGGGGGTGACGACGTAGGCGCCGGAGGCGGCCTCGGTGAGCACCACCGCCCCGGAGAGGTCGAGGCGGCACGCCTCCACCGCCGCCTCCATCAGCCGCAGCAGCCGCTGCGGGTGCAGGCCCGGCGGGCCATCCATCCTGCTCACGCGCGACGCCTGCCCCCCCGTGCGACCCTCGTGGACGCCCCAGGTTCTACCACGTCAGTAGGATCTCGGCAGGCGCAGGGAGTGCTCCGCCACGTAATTGAGGATCATCTCGCGGCTGACCGGGGCGGTGCGCAGCACCCTCGCCATCCACCACAGGCCGGCGATGCCGTACTCGGCGGCGAAGCCGTTGCCGCCGTGGACCTGGATGGCGACGTCGACCGCCTTGATGGCCGCCTCGGCGGCGGCGTACTTGGCCATGTTGGCGGCCTCGCCGGCGCCTGGCACGCCGGCGTCGCTGGCCCAGGCGGCCTTCTGGGTCATCAGCCGCGCCAGCTCGACCTCGATCTTGGCCTCGGCCAGCGGATGGGCCAGCCCCTGGTGGGCGCCGATCGGCACCCCCCAGACCTGCCGCTGGTTGGCGTAGGCGGCCGCCCTTGCGAGGGCGAACCGGGCGATGCCGTTGCCGGCGGCGGCGCCGATGATCCGCTCCGGGTTGAGGCCGTGGAAGACCTGCCGCAGCCCGTCGCCCTCGGTGCCGAGCAGGCGGTCGCCGTCCACCTTCACGTCGTCGAAGAACAGGAAGAACTGCCGCTCGGGGGCGGACATCTGCAGCTCGATCGGGGTGCGCTCCAGGCCGGAGGCGTCGACGTCGACGATGAACAGCGACAGGCGGCCGCGACCGCTGCCCTCGTCGACGCCGGTGCGGGTCACCACCAGGATCGCCTGGGCCTCGTCGACCCCGGAGATGTAGTACTTGCGGCCGTGGATCCGCCAGCCGTCACCGTCGGGGGTGGCCGTCGTGTCCAGCTTGTGGGAGTTAGACCCGGCGTCCGGCTCGGTGATCGCGAACACCATCTTCAGCTCGCCGCTGGCCAGCCCCGGCAGCCAGCGGTCGCGCTGCTCCGGGGTGCCGAAGCGGGCCAGCAGGGTGCCGCAGATCGCCGGGGAGACCATCAGCAGCAGCAGCGGGCAGCCTCCCGCGGCCAGCTCCTCGGTGACGATCGCCAGCTCGGCGATGCCCATGCCGCCGCCGCCGTACTCGTCGGGGAGGTTGACCCCCAGGTAGCCGGCACGCCCGACCGCCTGCCACAGCTCGGTGGTCTTCTCGCCCTTCCTGGCCTTGTCGGCGAAGTACTCGCGGCCGAAGTCGCCGGCGATCTTGCCGACCGCCTCGCGCAGCATCGCCTGCTCGGTCGTCTCCGTGAAGTCCACGGTCAGCCTCCCTGTTGCTCCTGTTGCTCCAGCAGCGCGACCGGCAGGTCGACGACGCGTGCCCGCAGCCACTCGCCCAGCCCCTTGGCCTGCGGGTCGATCCTGGTCGACGACGAGGTGCCCTCCCCCAGCAGCCCCACCACCACGAAGTTGAGCGCCAGCAGGTTGGGCAGCGGGTGGCGGCGCACCTCCAGCTCCTGCGCCTCCGGGAGCAGCGCCCGGAAGCGCTCGACGGTGAGGTGGTCCGCCAGCCAGGCGTAGGCCTGCGGGCTGCGGGCCCAGACCCCGAGGTTGGCGTCGCCGCCCTTGTCGCCTGACCGCGCCCCGAACACCCGCCCCAACGGCGCCCGCACGGTCGGCCCGCCCGGCGGGGCCGGAAGCGTCACCTCGGCCGGGGCGACCGCGGCGGGGCGCCCGCCGGCAGGGGCTGGCTTGACCGGCAGGCGCTCGCCGGTGTGGGTGACCACCACCTGCTCGACGGCGTCGGCGGCGACCAGCGCCGGCCAGTAGACGCCGTAGGGGCTGGCGTCGCCCGGCGGGGTGGTGGTGTAGCAGCCAGGGTAGCTGGCCAGCGCCAGCTCGATGGCGGCGTTGGAGAACGCGCGGCCGACCTTGGCCGCGTCGGGGTCCTTGACGCTCACCCGCAGCTCCGCCACCGCCTCCTCCGCCGTGGCGGGGTCGTCGGCGGGACGGCCGACCAGGCGGGCCTCGGCGGTCTGGAACCGTTCCCGCCCGCCGAGCCGCTCGAACAGGGCCGCGGTGACCATCGCCGCCTTGGCGTCCACGTCAAGGCCGGTGAGCACGAAGCTCATCGAGTTGCGGAAGCCGCCGAGGTAGTTGACCCCCACCTTGAGCCGCCGGGGTGCCGGCTCTCCCCTGGTGCCGCGGAGCAGCACCCGGTCGGGGCCGGCCGGCTCGACCCGGACGGTGTCGAAGCGGGCGACCACGTCGGGGTTCTGGTAGGCGGGGCCGCCGATCTCGTAGAGGAGCTGGGCGGTGACCGTGCCGACCGACACCAGCCCGCCCGTCCCCTGGTGCTTGGTGACGACGGCGCTGCCGTCCTGGTGGACCTCGGCGACCGGGAAGCCGGGCAGGCGCCGGTCGGGCAGCTCGTCGATGAAGGCGTAGTTGCCGCCGGTGGCCTGGGTGCCGCATTCCAGCACGTGGCCGGCGACCACCGCGCCGGCCAGCCGGTCCCAGTCGTCGGCGGCCCAGCCGAAGTGCCAGGCGGCCGGCCCGACCAGCAGCGAGGCGTCGGCGACCCGGCCGCAGACGACCACGTCGGCGCCCGCGTCCAGCGCGGTCACGATCCCCCAGGCGCCGAGGTAGGCGTTGGCGGTGACCGGCTCGGCCCAGGCGGGCAGCGGCGCGCCGTCCTCGGCGTGCGCCAGCGGCTCCCCCTGCCGCCGCAGCTCCTCCAGCCGGCCCAGCAGGTCGTCGCCCTCGACGTGGGCGACCCTGGCCGGCACGCCGAGCCGCTCGGCCAGCGCCCGCAGCTCGGCGGCCAGCCCGGCCGGGTTGAGCCCGCCGGCGTTGGCCACCACCTTGACCCCGCGGTCGGCGGCCAGCCCGAGGCACTCCTCCATCTGCCGCAGGAAGCTGGTCGCGTACCCCTTGGCGGGGTCGCGGCCGCGGGAGCGCCACAGGATCAGCATGGTCAGCTCCGCCAGGTAGTCGCCCGTGAGCACGTCCAGCGGGCCGCCCTCCAGCAGCTCCCGTGGGGCGCTCTGCCGGTCCCCGTAGAAGCCGGAGCAGTTGGCGACCCGCAGGGGTCCCGGAGCGGGCACGCTCAGCGTCCCTTCCAGACCGGGGGCCGCTTCTCCAGGAACGCGCGCGGGCCCTCCTGGGCGTCCTGGCTGCGGTAGACCGGCTCGAACAGCCGCCAGCCCTCGTCGAGGGCGGCGTCCAGGTCCCGGCCGGCCGAGGCGTGCACCATCGCCTTGGCGGCCCTGACCGACAGCGGCGCGTTGGCGGCGATCGCGGCCGCCAGCTTGCCGGCCTCCGCCCGCAGCGCCTCGCCGGGCACCACCCGGTTGACCAGCCCGACCTCGTAGGCCCTGCGGGCGCCGATCGGCTCGGCCAGCAGCAGCAGCTCCAGCGCCACCCGCGGGGGCACCAGCCACGGCAGCGGCGCCGCCCATGGCGCGCCGCGGCCCCAGCGCGCCTCGGTGATGCCGAAGCGGGCGTCTTCGGCGGCCACGCACAGGTCGCACATCATGGCGAGCAGGAACCCGCCGCCGAGGGCGACGCCGTTGACCGCCGCGATCACCGGCTTGGCCAGCTGGAGGTTGCGGCCGAGGTGGGGAGCCATGTCCCTTGGCGGCACGGTCAGCCCGAGGGCGGCCATCTCCTTCAGGTCGGCGCCGGCGCAGAAGGCGGCGTCGCCGGCGCCGGTGAGCACCAGCACCGCGGCCTCCTGGTCGGCATCGAAGCGGCGGAAGCCGTCCCAGAGGCCCTCGCCGACCGCGCGGTTGATGGCGTTGCGGGCCGCCGGCCGGTTGATCACCAGCCAGGCGACGGCGCCGTCGACCCGGTACTCGACCGCCTCAGCCATCGTCCTCCTCGTCGAGCACGGCCACGATGGTGCCCGCGTCGACCTCCTGCCCCTCCGCGACCAGCAGCTCGCGCACGCGGCCGGCGTGGGGCGCGCCGATCCGGTGCTCCATCTTCATCGCCTCGACCACCACCAGCAGCGCCCCCGCCGCCACCCGGTCGCCCGGCCGGGCCGCGACCCGCCGCACGATCCCTGGCAGCGGCGAGGCCAGCGACCCCGCCGCGGCGTCCTGATCGGCCGGGGCACCCCCTTGGGCCCCAGAGACCGGGGCACCCCTTCGGGGTTCCCCGGACCCCTCCGGCCCGGACCCCTCCGGCTGCACCACCGGGAAGCGGGGCAGCTCCCGCAGCTCGGCGTGGCCGAGCGGCCCGTCGACGTAGAGGAGGTCGCCGACCCGGTGGACCTCGAACCGCCGCAGCACCCCGTCGACCTCGAGCTCGGCCAGCTCCGGGGTGCAGCGCCACAGCCGCGCGCCCTGCAGGGGCTCGCCGTCGACCTCGAGCGCGTCCAGGCCGGCGCGGCCGAAGCGGTAGCCGACCACCTGCCGGCCGTGCTGCCCCTCCAGCTCGACCCGCTGGAGCTGGGAGGGGTTGTTGCGCCAGCCGGAGGGGACCGTCGCCAGGACGGTGGCGCCGGCCCGCCGGCCCGCCTGGGCGGCCAGCGCGGCGGCGGCGGCGTGCAGCCGCCGGACGGGCGGCTGCGGCGGCGGCGCCAGCTCGGCCGGCGGGTGCCGCTCCAGGAAGCCGGTGTCGGTCGCCCCCGCCAGGAACTCCGGGTGGCGCAGCAGCCCGACCAGCAGGTCGCGGTTGCTGGCGACCCCGTGCAGGCGGGCGCCGTCGAGGGCCGCGGCCAGCAGCCCGGCCGCCTCGGTCCTGCCGGGGGCGTGGGCGACGACCTTGGCGAGCAGCGGGTCGTAGTGGACGCCGACCACCGACCCGTCGGCCACCGCTGCGTCGACGCGGACGCCTTCGGGGATGCGGAAGCGGTGCAGGGTCCCGGCGTGCGGCAGGAAGCCGCCGGCGGGGTCCTCGGCGTACAGGCGGGCCTCGATGGCGTGCCCGCGCAGCCGCGCCGCGGCGGCCTCCTGCGGCAGCGGCTCCCCCGAGGCGACCAGCAGCTGCAGCCGCACCAGGTCCAGCCCGGTGACCGCCTCGGTGACCGGATGCTCGACCTGGATGCGGGCGTTGACCTCGAGGAAGAAGAACTCGCCGACGCCGTCCCGCGGCAGCAGGAACTCGACCGTGCCGGCGCCGACGTAGCCGACGGCGCCGGCGGCGGCGACCGCGGCCTCCCCCAGCCGGCGGCGCAGCTCCGGGTCCACGGCGGGCGACGGCGCCTCCTCCAGCAGCTTCTGGTGGCGCCGCTGCACCGAGCAATCCCGCTCGCCGAGCTGGACGATGGCGCCTTGGGTGTCGCCGAGCACCTGGACCTCGACGTGCCGCGGC
>DASYRU010000356.1:0-2159 GCA_036004165.1 Actinomycetota bacterium | reverse complement strand
GCCGGTCGAGCTGGCCGTCCCCGAGGAGCCGGCGGAGCTGCGCGACCGGGTCCGGGCGCTGGCCGAGCAGGACCCGGCCGCCGCGGGCGACCTGCTCGGCCGCGGCGAGTGGATCGCCGGGCCGCTGTGGCGCTCCTGGGGCCCGGCGCTGCAACGGGCAGGGCTGGACCAGGAATGGCTGCGCCGGCTCGCCGTCGGCGACCGGCGCGAGCTCTGGCTGTGGGTGGCGGGGGAGCGCACCTGGACGCAGTGCGCCGGCGGCCTGCTCGGCCGGGTCCGGCGGCGCCTGCCGGATGCGTCCGCCTGATCGCCTTGTGGAAGCGGCGTAACATTTCGGGTGATCGAAGTCGTCCTGGCCATCCGAAGGAGTTGCCCCAGATGGTCGACCAGTACGTGCCGGGGACCTGCAACATCGGCCCGGCCGAGATCGCCGTGCGCAGGCGGGTCGGGCACACCGGGCTGATCGCCACCGTGGTGCTCGCCGCCGTCCTGCTGGCGGTGGACGCCGCCCCGGCGTGGCGCCTGCTGCTGGCGCTCCCGGCGGCGCTGGCCGCTGCCGGCTACCTGCAGGCGTGGCTGCGCTTCTGCGCCAACTTCGGCTTCCGCGGCGTTTACAATTTCGACGCGCTCGGCCACGAGCAGCGGGTCGCCGCCGAGGAGGCCAGAGCCCAGGACCGCCGGCGCGCCATCCTCGTGGGCGTCGGCTCGGCCGCGATCGGGCTGGCCGTGGCGCTGTTGTCGCTGCTGCTGTAGGCGGCGGCCGGAGAGGGGGGGCGATGACGATGCGCGCAAGCGGCAACGCCGGACCTGGCCGAGCAGGCCGCCGCCGCTCGCGGGCCGAGCTCGTCAAGGGCATCCTGGAGCGCGACCGGGACACGCTCGCGCTCTCGGTCCAGCTCGACCGGGCCACGCCGGGCGCCGCCCAGCCCGACCTGACCATGCGGCAGCTGCTGGCGCTGTACCTGCTGCTGGAGGCGCCACGGCGGGTCGGCGAGCTTGCCAGGCAGCTCAACGTCACCATCTCCTCGGCCAGCGGCCTGGTGGACCGGCTGGTGGGGGCCGGGCTGGTCGAACGCGAGCACGGCACCGCCGACCGCCGGCTGGTGGTCTGCCGCCTCAGCGACCAGGGCCGCCGCGAGCTCGAGGCCTTCCTGCAGCTGGGGCGCCTGCGCCTTGAGCGGGTCCTGGCGAGGCTGTCCGCCCAGGACCTGCTGGTGGTCCAGCGGGCCCTCGACCTGCTGATCGCCGCCGCCCGCGACGCCATCGCCGAGCAGCGAGCCACCTGAGGTGGTCAGACCGCGGGGGACCTACACGTACTGGCGCTGGCCGGCCGCGGCCGCCGGGGCCGGCAGCCTGGTGTGGGACCTGACCGTCCTGCGCGACCCCGGGCCCACCACCTACTTCTGGGCGCACTCGTGGCGCTTCCAGGGCGGCGACGCCGGCTACTTCGGGCTGCAGGCCCACGACCGCCGCGACGACGGCAGCATGGGCAGGCTGGCGGTGTTCTCCGTCTGGTCGGCGGTCGGCTGCGCCGACAACCCCGGCTGCCACGCCGGCGTGGAGGGCACCCCGTTCTGGACCTGCCGGCTCCCCTACCGGTGGCAGGCCGGCCGCGCCGACCGGCTGCGCGTCGCCAGGACCGGTCCGGGCTGGTGGAGCGCGTGGGTCGGCGACCGCGCCGGCGGCGCCGAGACGCTGGTCGGCAGCATCCAGGTGCCGGCCGGCTGGGGCGGCCTTGACCTGGCGGCCCAGGGCTCGGCGGTGTGGGTGGAGTTCTACGCCGCCAACGCCCCTGGCGGGGTGGCCGCCTGCGAGCTGGTGCCGCACACCAGGGTGCGGTTCGGCGTCCCGGCGGCGGACGGCGGGGCGGTCGCGCCCGCCGGCCACGCCAACCGGCTCGGCGAGGGCGACTGCGCCAACTCCCTGGTCGCCGACGACGGCGACGGCGTGCTCCACGAGATGGGCATCCCACCGCGCTGACGCCCGCCCGGGTTGCGAGGCAGGCCCGCCTGACGGCCTTACCTTGATGCCATGAAGGAGCGGGGCCTCCGCTCCCCGTGACGGAACCCGAGTGCTGGACACTCGGGGGCGTTCACACCAACCACGGCAAGGGAGGCCCCATGGGTGAACAGTACGTCGGGATCGACCTGCACCGCCGC
>DASYRU010000355.1:0-2388 GCA_036004165.1 Actinomycetota bacterium | reverse complement strand
ACCCCGGTGGGCGGCCCCACCCCGGGCGGCCACCCCCCTGGCGGCTTGACCGCCGAGGAGGAGCTGGAACGCCTGCCGGCCGCCAAGGCCGCGGGCATCGGCCTCGCCCAAGCGCTGGCGCTGGTCCCTGGGACGAGCCGCTCCGGGGTGACGATCTCGGCCGGCCTGTTCGAGGGCATCTCGCGCGAGACGGCGGCCCGCTTCTCGTTCCTGCTGTCGATCCCCGCCATCCTCGGCGCCGGCCTGCTCAAGCTGGACGACCTCTCCGGCGCCGCCGAGACGCCGGCGGAGCTGCTGGTCGGCACCCTGGCCGCGGCGATCTCCGGCTTCGTGGCCGTGTCGTTCCTGCTGCGGATGCTGCGCACGAGAACGCTGTGGCCGTTCATCTGGTACCGGCTGGTCGCCGGCAGCCTGTTCGTCGTCCTGCTCGCCACCATCCGCTCCTGACGCACGACCGGAGGACGGAACCAGCCGAGGCTACGGATAGTTGCATGGTGCAAACATCCATGGCACGGTGGTCCCATGTCCGTGCCCACCACAACCGTCGACGCGACCGCTGGGCTGCAGCTGGTCCTCGCGCTGATCACCGTCGCCCGGCGCCTGAAGGCGCGCAGGCCCGACGGCCGCCTCGATCCCGGCGCGGTGTTCGTCCTCCACCACGTGCTGGCAGGGGGTCCGCTGCGCCTGTCCGAGCTCGCCAAGGGCATGGGGCTGGACTCCTCGACGGTGAGCAGGCACGTCAGGCACCTCGAGGACCTCGGCTACCTGGCCCGCACCGGGGACCCCGACGACAAACGGGCCTCGCGCGTGCGCCTGACGGACGCGGGCCGCACCATCCTTGACCAGGCCATGCAGGCCCGGGCAGCGATCGTCGATACGGCTCTTGCCGGCTGGAGCGCCGAGGACCGCGACGCGCTCACCTCGCTCATGACCCGGCTGGCCTCCAGCATCGACCGGCTGCCCGCGGAAACGGAGACACGATGACCACACCCGCAACCGACGCCCCGGCCCCGGCCCAGCAGTACTTCTCGCATCGGCAGATCGTCATCATCCTGTTCGGGGTGATGGCGGGCATGCTGCTGTTCGCCCTCGACCAGGGCATCGTCGGCACCGCCCTGCCGCGCATCGTCAGCGAGCTCGGCGGCCTGGACCGGCTGTCGTGGGTGGTCACCGCCTACCTGCTGACCTCGACCGCGTCGACGCCGCTGTGGGGCAAGGTCTCCGACCTGTACGGGCGGCGCCTGATCTTCCAGGTCGCCATCGGGATCTTCCTGCTCGGCTCGGCCCTGTCCGGTCTCAGCCAGAACATGACCGAGCTGATCGCCTTCCGCGCCCTGCAGGGCGTCGGCGGCGGCGGCCTGTTCGCGATCGCGCTCAGCATCATCGGCGACGTCATCCCACCCCGCGAGCGCGGCCGCTACCAGGGCTACTTCGGCGCCGTCTTCGGCGTCGCGAGCGTGGCCGGCCCGCTGCTGGGCGGCTGGCTCACCGACGGCCCCGGCTGGCGCTGGATCTTCTACATCAACCTGCCTGTCGGCCTGGCCGCGCTGGTGGTCACCTCGATGGTGCTGACGATGCCGGTGGTGCGGCGCGAGCACCGGATCGACTACCTGGGCGCCGCCACCATCGTCGCCGCCGTGTCCTGCCTGCTGCTGTACCTGGACTGGCGGGGCAACCAGTACGGCTGGACCGAGGTGGGCGGGCTGGCGCTGCTGGCCGGTGCCGTGCTGCTGGCGGTGGGCTTCGTCCTGATCGAGCTGCGCAGCCCCGAGCCGATCATCCCGATGCGCCTGTTCCGCAACCCGGTGTTCAGCGTCGGCAACCTCTACGCGTTCCTGGCCGGCGTCGCGTTGTTCGGCGGGATCATCTTCCTGCCGGTCTACCTGCAGGCGGTGAAGGGCATGTCGCCGACCGCCTCCGGCCTGGCCCTGCTGCCCGCCATCATCGGCATCTTCTCGACCTCGATCACCGCCGGCCAGATCATGACCAGGACCGGCCGCTACAAGATCTTCCCGATCATCGGGTCGGTGGTGCTGATCGCCTCCCTGCTGCTGCTGGGCCAGGTGGCCGTGGACACGCCGTTCTGGCAGATCGCGCTGTACGAGTTCCTGTTCGGAGCGGGACTCGGATTCACCATGCAGACGATCGTCACCGCCATCCAGAACTCGGTGGAGTTCCGCGACCTGGGCGCGGCGACCAGCTCGGTCACCTTCTTCCGCCAGATGGGCGGCTCCATCGGCGCGGCCGTCTTCGGCGCGGCATTGTCCAGCCGCCTCGCCCACTACCTGAGCGAGGCGTTCGCGCAGGCAGGGGTCCAGCCCGGCGTGGGTGGGACCGCGATCGACGCCAACAACGTCCAGGCCATCCAGCGGCTCACCGGACCGGTCA
>DASYRU010000354.1:0-1791 GCA_036004165.1 Actinomycetota bacterium | reverse complement strand
CGCTCGGCCAGCTCCTGGATCGGGTAGCCGCGGTAGCGCAGGACGCCCCGGTCCCCGTCGATGAAGGTGATCGCGCTGCGGCAGCTGGCGGTGTTGGTGAAGGCCGGGTCGTAGGAGAGCAGGCCGAAGTCGTCCTCGTCGGTCTTGATCTGCCGCAGGGCCATCGCCGGGATCGCCCCGTCCTTGATCGGGATCTCGTAGGACCGTCCGGTCCGGTTGTCGGTCACGCTCAGCGTGCTGGGCTCCAGCTCACCGGTCATGGACGCTCCCTCCCACGCAGGCTGTAGCCGGAGATGGTACCTACCCGCCGGCGGCGGCGCGGTCCAGCAGCCAGGCGACGGCGCCGCCGGCGCGGCGGACGACCTCGACCGCGCGGCCGAGCGGCAGCCGCTGGTCGCCGGCCTTGGCGCGGGCCACCGGGCCCGCCTTGGCCGCGCCGGCGGCCAGCACCAGCAGCCGCTCGGCTCCGGCCAGCGCGGCCAAGGTGAGGCTGACCCGCTCGGGCGGCGGCTTGGGGGCGTGGTGGACGGCGACCACCAGGCGGTCGACGACCTCGACCTCGGGACGGCCGGGGAACAGCGACAGGCAGTGGCCGTCCTCCCCCACCCCGACCCAGACGACCTCCAGGCGCGGCACGCCGGCCGTCCGCTCCGGCAGCCCTCCCAGCGCCTCCTGGTAGTCGTCGGCGGCCCGGTCGGCGGGCAGCTCGCCGCGGATCCGCAGCCGCTGGTGCTGGGGCAGGGGGACGTGGTCGAGCAGGGCGGCGGCCGCCTGGCCCCAGTTGGAGTCGGGATGACCGACCGGCACGCAGCGCTCGTCGCCGATCGCCACCCGCACCCGGTCCCATTCGACGCCGGCGCGCAGGTCGGAGGCTGCCAGCCGCCGGTAGGCGGCCAGCGGCGTGCTCCCGCCGGTCAGCACCCAGGTCGCCGAGCCGTGCGCCTCCACCGCCGCCTCGAGGTCGGCGACCGCCCGCCTGGCGGCCGCCTCCGCCAGCGCCGCGGCATCGGCCACCACCTCCAACTCCGGCGGCGACCCTGTTGACCGGGGCACCCCTTCGGAGCCTAGAGACCGGGGCACCCCTCCGGGGTTCCCCGGACCCCTCCGGCCCGGACCCCCCCGGCTCACCCCGCGCCGCCCTCCGCGAGCGCGGCCGCCTGCACCAGCGCCTCCTCGAACACGCGGTCGCGCCCGAACACCTGCAGCTCGTCGCCGAGGCCCGCCGGGTCGGAGGGGCCGCCGCTGCGGCCCACCTTGCGCCGCCCGGTCGGCTGCCCCGGCGCCTCGACGGTGGCGACCAGGTGGCCCGGCGGCGCCTCCACCCGGACGCTGCCGGGCCCGTCGGCGGTGTCCAACTCCAGGTGCACCCGGGTCAGGCCGGCCGGGCCGACCGCGCCGACGACCCGCGCGTCGCAGGCGCCCCGCTCGGTGCGGTAGCGCGCCAGGCGGTCGTCGCCGACCAGGCGGACCTCGCCCAGCTCCCAGCCGAGCCGGGAGGCGAACCAGCCGACCAGCTCCAGCCCGGCCGCCGGTTCGACGGCGTCCACCCGCAGCCAGCGGATCCGGTCGACCGCGTCCCGCAGCGGCGGCCCGCCGAACGGGGCCGCCAGCAGGTCCCGCCAGGGGGTGAGCCGGCCCCAGGCGCAGTCGGAGACGGCCGCCGGCAGCACCGCGGCGGTCTTGGCCAGCCGCGCCAGGTCGGCGACCGGGTCGGCGAAGGCGGCCGAGTCGACGATCAGGCGGTCGGTGACCGAGGTCAGCTCGGCGAACACCTGCTGGTCGAACGGCGGC
>DASYRU010000353.1:0-1540 GCA_036004165.1 Actinomycetota bacterium | reverse complement strand
GGCGCCGACCCGCTCCTCCGGGTGGCCGAGCCGTCCCATGCGCCCGGCGCGCTCCAGCTCCTGGCGGAGCTTCTCGTTCTCGCGTTCCAGCTCCCCGACCCGGCCCTCGGCGTCGCGGCGGGCCGAACGCAGCTCCTTGCGCCGCGCCCGCCTGGTCCTGGAGGAGCCGAAGGCGAGGAACAGGAACAGGGTGAGCAGGAACCCCAGCCCCGCGAAGGTGACCAGCAGCTCGCCGGTGCTGAGCTGGTCGAACGATCGGTCGAAGAGCGTGATCGACGCGGTGGTGGTGTTCTCGAGCACGACATCGACCAGCACCACGCCGACGAGCACGGCGAGCAGCAGGAAGATTGCGGCCATCGGTCCCTCCTCTGGTTCCACGTTCGTGTTGGGCCGTCCACGCTGATTGCTGCCCCGCGAGTAGGGGACCCAAACGGGGCAAGCCCGCGGGAACCTACCGCGCGGAGGCCGGCCGGCGCCTGCCGAGCCCGGCGGGCTCAGGCCTGCGGGTGCCGCTGGTCGGCGGTCCTTGTCCTGGCCGCGTCGAGGGCGAGACGGGCGGCGGCCTCGGGGTCGGTGGCGGTCGGGAAGGCGTCGACGGGCCGGCCGGCCAGCGCCAGCGACCAGGTCGCCAGGCCGACGACCGGCACCCCGGTGCGCAGTGCCAGCGCCACCTCCGACAGCGTGCCGAAGCCGCCGCCGACGGCGACCAGGGCGTCGCTGGCCCGGACCAGCAGGACGTTGCGGCCCTCGCCGAGCCCGGTGGGCAGCGAGACCGTCAGGTGCGGGTTGCCTGCCTGGCGGTCGAGGCCGGGCAGCAGCCCGATGGTGGTCCCGCCGGCGGCCCTGGCGCCGCGGCAGACCGCTGCCATCACGCCGGGACCGCCGCCGCAGACCACCACGGCGCCGGCCTCGGCCAGCAGGCGGCCGAGGGTCTCGGCGGGTCCGAGCAGCGAGGCCTCCGGCTGCGACGGCCCGGCCACGCCCAGGTAGAGGGTCACCCGCCGCCCCGGTCGGTGGTGGAACCCACCGCGGCGGGGCCGCCGGCCGGGGTGGACGGGCCGGCCGCCAGGTCGAGCAGGAGCTGGTCGAGCAGGCGCACGGCGCCGGCCTTGTCGAGCGGGTGGTTGCCGTTGCCGCACTTCGGCGACTGCACGCAGGAGGGGCAGCCGTGCTCGCATGGGCAGGAGGCGACGGTGTCGCGGGTCGCCCGCAGGTGGTCGGCGGCGCGCCGGTGGCCATGCTCGGCGATGCCGGCGCCGCCGGGGTAGCCGTCGTAGACGAAGATCGTGGCCGCCCCGGTGTCGGGATGCCAGGCGGTCGAAAGGCCGCCGATGTCCCAGCGGTCGCACATGGCGAACAGCGGCAGCAGCCCGATCTGGGCGTGTTCGGCGGCGTGGGCGGCGCCTGGCACGGCCTTGGCGTCCAGCCCGGCCGCCTGCAGCAGCTCCGCCGAGAGGGTGTACCAGTAGGCGACCGTCTGCAGCCGGCCGGGGGGCAGGTCGAGGTCCTCGTAGCCGAGCAGCTCGCTCGTCCCCACCTT
>DASYRU010000352.1:0-6856 GCA_036004165.1 Actinomycetota bacterium | reverse complement strand
TCAGCTCCGACCTGTTCCACCCGTCCAGCGCCGGCTACGCCTTCCTGTCGACCATCTACGGCAAGGCGGTGCGGGAGGCGCTGGACGCCGCCCGCGCGGCCGAGGTCGTCGAGGACGAGGAGCTGGCCGGCTAGCTCCGGCCTCAGTCGAACAGGTCGTCGAAGAAGCTCCGCTTGCGGCGCTTCTGCTGTCCCCTGCCGTAGCGGTCGTCATCATCGTCGTCGTCGTCGCGGTCGCCGTACGGCAGGCGGAGCGGCGAGGACCGCTCGCGGGGCGGCGGCTCGCGCTGCCAGCTCTGCTCGGCGTCGACCAGGTGCTCCAGCTCCCCGCGGTCCAGGAAGATGCCGCGGCAGTCGCTGCACTGGTCGACCGTGACACCGCTGCGCTCATAGCTCCGCATGGCGCCGTTGCACTTCGGACAGACGAGCTCGGTGGTGGCCATCGGTTCCTCCTGGTTCGGCCGGGTCCGGCGACTCGGTCATCCAGGCTTCCATCAACCGGCGAGGATCGCGAACCGGGGGGTGACGCCGAGCAGGCGGTCGCTCGGCGGCAGCCGCAGCAGCTGGGCCCATTCGATGTCCCGCAGCCGCTCCAGCCGCGCCGGTCCCCAGCCGGCCGCCTCGACCAGCTGGACCAGCCGGTCCGGGTGGGTCCCGCCGGCCAGCGGCAGCGCCTCCCAGATCGCCGGGTCGTAGCGGTCGTGGTGGTGGTCGGGCTCGCGGCGCAGGCGGCGCAGCCCCTCCCTCGCCTGCTGCCGGACGGTCTCGACCGGGTCGGCTCTGCCCCAGAGGCCCTCGAACAGCAGCAGCCGTCCGGCGGGAGCCACCGCCCGCCATGCGGCCAGGGCGGCGCCCGGGTCGGGCAGCGTCCACAGCAGGTGCCGCTCGATCACGGCGTCGAACGGGCCGGGCGGGGGCTCCTCGGCGCCGGCCTCCACGATCTCGACCTCGAGCCCGTCGCGTTCGGCGGAGGCCCGCAGGCGGGCCAGCATGCCTTCGGACAGGTCGAGGGCGGTGACCCGGTAGCCGAGCCGGACCGCCGCCAGCGAGAGGAAGCCGGTGCCGGCGCCGACGTCAAGCACCCGGCCGCCGCCGGGCGGCAGCAGCCGGTGGAGCGCGGCGTTCCAGGCCGCCCGCTCCGCCGGCGACGCGGTGCCGTGGTCGGGCGAGTCGTCGTAGGTGGCGGCGTCCGCGTCCCAGTAGTCGCGGACCTTGTCGCTGAGCTCCACATCGCCTCCTGCCGTCAGGTTCGAGTCGTTCAGCGGTTCCCCGTGGGTGCATGGCTCATGGCGCCGGGCGGCGGGTCACGGGGCGGGTAGCGGGCCGCCCGGCGGCACGCTCGCGAGCCAGGCGCCGGTCCTCCCGGACGGCCACCACGTTCTGGTCGTAGCTGGCCCAGGAGATCAGGATGCCGAGCACCGCGCCGAGGGCGATCAGGTCGCCGGCGCCCCACAGGATGGCGCCGCCGGCCTGCTGGTCGGCCAGCGGGGCGGGGCCCCACGAACGGGCGAAGCTGGCCAGGCTGGGGGCGAGCAGCCGCCCGCTGTTCAGGATCGCCACGCCGAGGAAGGCGTGGAACGGCACCATCAGGAAGACGAACAGCAACCGGGCGATGTGCGGCAGGCGCCAGCGGGTCGGGTCGACCCCGACCACCGGCCACCAGAAGAGCAGCCCGGCCGCCAGGAAATGCAGGTGCACCAGGTCGTGGACGAGCGGGTCGCGCAGGCTGCGGTCGAACAGCGGCGAGAAGTAGAGCGCGTACAGGCTGATGGTGAACAGCGCCCAGGCGACCAGCGGGTGGCTCACCACCCGCACGGGCGGGCTGTGCAGGACCCGGACCAGGCGACGGCGGCCACGTCCCTTGATCGCCCGCAACGCCAGCGTGACCGGCGCGCCCATGGCCAGCAGCGGCGCCGCCACCATCGTGAGCAGCATGTGCTGGACCACGTGGACCGAGAACAGCACCGTGTCGTAGGCCTCGATGGGCGAGAGCAGGGCAAGGGCAAGCGCGCCGAGGCCGGCGAGGAAGCAGGCGGTCCGGTTGGCGGGCCAGTCCACCCCGTCGGCGACCAGCCGCCTGCGGCCCTGCAGGTAGAGCGTTGCCGTGGCGATCAGCGGGAGCAACACCGACGGGGTGAACGACCAGGCGAGCAGGACCCCGCCGACGGTCGGAGCCGGGACCGCCGATCCCGGCGCCGGACCCGCACGGGCCGCGCCGGGATCGAGCGCCAGCCCGGCCAGCGCGAGGGCGCCGGCGAGCAGCAGCCGGCGCCCGGTCGCTCGAAGCCTCACCACCCGGCCAGCTTACCGCCGCCGTCTCCGCCTGGCCGGGTTCGCCCCAGGGGGCCGGCGCACCGGCCCCGGCCGGGGGGTCCCGCCGCCAGGCGGCCGTTGGCCGCCGCGGCCACCGCCTCGCGGCGGCCCCCGCCGGCCCCCGCCGGCCCGCGGCCGACCACCACCCCTCCCCGCAGGGGTGAGCCGGCCGCGCAGCAGCAGGGCGGCCACCACGATCACGGCCGCGCCGGCGGTGGCGAACAACAGGACGCGGGTGCGGCTGTCGCCCCCTGCGCCCTTGGCGGCGGGCGGGATCCCGACCTCCACGTAGCCGGTCTGGTTGAGGGCGGCGCTTACCTGGTGGGTGCCTGACGTGTCGGTGCTCTGCAGCCGGCGCCAGCTCCTGCCGTCGGTCGAGGCCAGCACCAGGTGCCCGGAGGGGCTGGCGACCGGGGTGGAGAGCAGCGGGTAGACCAGGCCGACGCTGGACTGGCCGCCGAGCGCGTCCACCTTGCGACCGGAGGGCCGGTAGCTGGCCTGGATGCGGTAGGCGTTGCCGGCCACCACCAGCCCTGGTGGCGGCTGGAGGCTGGCCGGGTCGAGCGGCTCGATCGACACCTCCACCGCCGTCTGGCCAGGGCTGGCGGGTACGGCGCCCTCGCTGAGCACCAGGTTCACCTGCCCGTCGCTGGTCGAGAAGGCGCCGAGCTCGGAGCCGGCCGAGCCGAGCTTGACCTTGAAGCTGATCGATGCGGGGGGCTTGTTGCTGGCGGCCAGGCCGGGCGGCGGGTCCACCCAGCGATATGGGCTGGGCGGGGCGAGCCCGTCCAGCAGGGGCCGGCGCGCGAACAGGCTCGCGCGCCCGCTCAGCGTCGCCCCTGCCAGGTACAGCAGGGCGATCCCGATCCCGGCCAGAGCGGCGGCGCGGGAGCGCCTCATCGTGCCGGGTGGATGGCGGCGATCGGTGCGGTGGCGAACTGGGGCGGCCAGGTCACCTCGCGCCGGTTCACCTCCGTCCACTCCCAGATCACGCTGGCGGCTCGCAGGTTCGCGCCGGGATCCGGGCCACCTGGCCGGGCGAAGGCCACGCCGCTGCCGTTCGGCAGGCCACCGGCGGGCACGCTCGCCGCCCTCGCCGCCGCCGCCACCTCGGCCGGGGCCAGCGAGCGGGCCGCCGGCAGCACGTGGCGGAACAGCGCCCAGGCGCCCGAGAAGCCGGCAAGGGCAGCCGCGCTCATCGAGTGGCCGTAGGCGGCCTGGTAGGCGGCGTCGGCCCGCTCGAGCAGCGTCCGCGCCTCAGGGAGGAGCCCGTGCGGGTTGATCCCGTGGGTGTCCGGCTTGTCGGAGGCGAACAGGCCGACGGCGTCGCGGCCGAGGCGGGCGCCGAACTCCGGCATGCAGTAGCTGGAGGAGGTGCCGATGCTGGCGAGCAGGGGGAGATGCTGGCGGACCTGCTCGCGCCGCAGCGCGACCCCGTCCTCCAGGTAGGCGACCACGAACAGCACGTCCGGCCGGCCGGCCGCGACCCGCCCGACGACCCTGGCGGGGTCGAGGCGGCGCGGGTCGTAGACCACCTCGGCGGTGAGCTCGAGGCCCCGGTCGCGCAGCTCGGCCGTGGCCCCGTCGGCCACCGCCCGGCCGTAGACGTCGTCGACCGCGGCGACGGCGAAGCGCAGCGACGAGGCCCGCCGGTGCAACCGTGGGGCGAGCTGGTCGGCGACGAACGCGATCGCGTTGCGGCCGAGCAGGCCGCCGGTGGGCGCCACCCGGAACACCAGGTCGCCCCCGCCCGGACCGGCGAGCTTCCCGACCGCGCCGGTCTCCCAGAACAGCGAGCCACGGCCGGCGGCCGCGGCCGCGGCCGGGCTCGAGATGGTGCTGCCGTAGCTGCCGAGCACCAGGTCGACGCCGCGCCCGGCCAGGGCCTGGATCGCTCCCGGGGCGGCGTCGGCCTCCGGCACGTCGACCTGGTCGAGGACGATCGGGTGGCCGCCCACCCCGCCGTCCTGGTTGGCGAGCTCGGCGGCGACCTCGACCCCGTGGTACTCGTCGATGCCACCCATGCCCTGGGTGCCGCTCAGCGGGTAGATGGCGCCGATGCGGACCGGCTCGGGCCGGTCGCCGCCGCTGCAGGCGCCGGCAGCCAGCAGCAGGGCGAGCAGGCAGCCGAGGGGGCGCAGGTGTCGCATGTCAGAGCGCCGGTCAAGTACCCCCGGCGCGCATGCTTCAGGTGGCAGGGAGGCGCGCCGCACACGAATGCGGCGCCGATACTTGACCGGCACTCTAGATCACCGCCAGGAGGTTGGCCGCCGCGTGGGTGATGGCCGGGACCGTCCAGGTGCCGGAGGCGAACCGCTGCCAGGACAGCAGCAGTCCGGCGCCGAGGTCGACGGGGAGGGCGGCCGTGCCGTAGGCGGGCAGGTGGATGAGCGCGAACAGGCCGGCGTTGGCGACCACGGCGACCACCACGCCGAGGCCCTCGAGCCGGCCGTAGAGGAGGCGCCGGAACACGGCCTCCTCGGCGACCGCGGCCAGCAGCGCCAAGGCGACGGCGGCGGCGCCGACCCGGCGGTCAGGCGCCGGCCCGGCCACCACCGTGGCCGCGGCGACGGCCAGCAGCCCGAGGGCGAGCGGCGCCGCCCGTCCGAGGGGCGCCCGCCGCCGGTCGCCGCCAGCCGGGACGACCAGGGCGGCCACGGCCATGGCCAGGTAGCCGGCGGCCAGCACGGGGACGGCGGCCGGGAGGGCGGCGATTGCGGGCCTGGCCAGCAGGAAGGCCAGGCCCCCCGCGAGCGCCACACCCCCCGAGGCGGTTGCCGCGGGGCGGCGCGCGGCCACCACCGGCGCCGTCATGGGGCGACCTTGAAGGCGGCCTGGGTGAGGACCCTCGGGTCGAACGGGATGTGATCGGCGGCCACGAACTCCACCTGGACGACGTGCTGGCCGGGGGTGAGCTGAGGCAGTCTCTCACGCAGCCCGTAGTTCATGGCGACCAGCTTGCCGTCGACGAACAGGTGGACGTGCCCCTGGTCGCCGCGGATCCGGGTGGTGGTCTGGTCGACGATCTCGGCGCCCCGCAGTTGCAGCCGCACCTCCGGGCGCTCCTGCGTGACGGTCTGGCCGTTGCGGGGCGCCATGATGGTCAGCTTGGCGGGGCTGCTCGGACGTTCGGCGACCGCCGTGGTGGCGGGCGTGCCGGCGGCGCCGCCGTCGCCGCTCGAGCAGGCGGTCATGGCGAGGGTGGCCAGCGCCACGGCGGCGATCGCCCGGCGGAGCTTGGCCGGCTGGACCTTCACGGTGCTCATGCGACGGGTTCCTCTACTCGATGCGCTGCTCGAAGCGGCCGCTGACGGCGACGCTGCGGTCGGTGGCGCCCTCCACCGCGAACGACACCTGGCCGGGCTGGAGGTCGACGTTGGCGGCGAAGTGCCCGCTGCCGAGGGCCAGCAGCTCGAGCGCCCGGGTCGCGCCCGCCGTCGTCATGGTGGCGTGCACCTGGTCCATCGTCTGCTCGCCCCCACCGGCGGTGAAGAAGGTGAAGTGGACGGTGTTGGCTCCTGGCAGGCCCGGGTCCAGGTAGGACTGCAGGGTGCCCCCGGTGGGCAGCTTGATGGTGTACAGGGTGGGCTGGCCGGGGACCTTGGAGACCTCCGCCTGCTGGCTTGCGCTGCGGGTCCGCAGCTCGAGCGGCACGGTGACCGAGGAGCCGGGCGCTTGGACCAGGGCGACCACCACCCAGGGTCCGTCGATCGAGAGCATGCTCCCCCTGCCCTGCCACAGCCCGTCGCCGCTCCTGGCCAGCTCGAGGGTGGCGCCGCCGATCTCCGGCCGGTCGCGGGGCGTGAACCGCAGGGCGACCCGGCTGGCCGGCCAGACGGCGCCGGAGTCGTAGTCGGTCACCTTGGCGGTGAAGCTGTTGGGGCCGGCCGTGCCGGGCGAGACGGTGAGGTCGAGCCGC
Source organism: Actinomycetota bacterium (assembly GCA_036004165.1). Taxonomy (GTDB): domain Bacteria; phylum Actinomycetota; class CALGFH01; order CALGFH01; family CALGFH01; genus CALGFH01. The sequence goes on along the minus strand of DASYRU010000352.1, from coordinate 625 downwards.
ACCGAGGTGGCGAAGTCGTTGCCCTCGACCTGGACGCTCGGCGGCGGCGGCGCCGGTCGGGCGGCGCTCTGGCCGGCCACGAACTTGCCCGGAGGGAGCTGGCTGAGCAGGGCGGCGGCGGCGAGCACGCAGGCGGCCAGCGCCACCTCCCCACGGACGTTCCTGCGCAGGACCCCGAGCCGGTCGGCCAGGCCCGCTTCGGCGCGGAGGGAGGGGACGATCCGGTAGCGGTTGAGCGCCCCCAGCGCGACCAGGCCAAGGAACAGGAGCACCTTGACGTCCAGGACGCGGCCCCAGCTCGAGTCGAGCAGGCCCCGCCAGCCGCCGGCCAGGTCGACGGCGCGCGCCAGGCCGGTCAGCGCCACCACCGCCAGCACCGGCGCCGCCAGCTTGGAGAAGCGCACCACCATGGTCGCCTGGTTGGCGCGCTCGCGGCCGCGCAGGCCCGCCAGCAGCCAGACGAGGCCGCCGATCCAGGCCCCGATGGCGAGCAGGTGGACCCACTGGGCGAGCAGGTTGAGCGGCCGCAGCGACGAGGGTCCGGCCGCATGGCCGGCCAGCACGTGCAGCAGCATCGCCGCCGCGGCGGCCGCCCCGACCAGCCACAGCCGCCACGCCTCGACCC
>DASYRU010000351.1:0-4291 GCA_036004165.1 Actinomycetota bacterium | reverse complement strand
GGCGGTCGGCTCCCGCACGCTGGCCTGGTCCACCCCGGCCTGGTCGAGCGCCAGGGCGGCGGTGCTGGAGGCGGTCGCGGGCCACCACCGGGCCGAACCGCTCGCCCCCGGCCTGCCCACCCAGGCCGCCCGCCAGGCCGCCCTCGCCGGCCGGCCCGGCGGCGCTCCCGGGCCGCCCCGCGCGGCCGGTGACGCTGGCCGAGGCGCCCGTCCGGGCGGCTGGCCGGCGGCTGCCGGGACGGAGGTGGTGGAGGCGCTGCTGGCCGACGGGACGTTGGTGGCCGACGGCCCCGCGGTGCGGCTGCCGAACCATGGCGTCCAGCTCGACCCCGACCAGCAGGCGGTGCGGGCCCGGGTGGAGCGGGCGGTGGACGCCGGTGCGATCACCGTGCTCGGCGACGCCGCCCTCGGCGAGCTCGGCGCCGACCGGCGCATGACCGCCGTGCTGGTCCGCCTCGGGGTGCTGGTGGCCATCGCCCCCGGCACCTATGTGGGCCGCGCGGCCCTGGAGCGGGCGGTCCAGGACCTGCGCCGCGCCTTCGCGGCAGACCAGCCGTTCGCGGCCACCGAGGCCAAGGAGGTGCTCGGCACCACCCGCCGGACCGCCATCCCCCTGCTCGAGCACCTGGACCGCAGCGGCGTCACCGTCCGGCTGGGCGACCTGCGCCGGCTGGCTCCCGTTCCCGGCGCGGATGCGCCACCATAGCGGCCATGAGCACGACCGCGCCGGTGCGCGAGCGCACCGAAGAGGAAGAGGAGATCGTCGAGCCGGACATCCCCTGGGTGGTGATCGTCTGGAACGACCCCATCAACCTGATGTCCTACGTCGTCTTCGTGCTCCAGAAGCTGTTCGGCTATTCCAAGGAGAAGGCCACCCGCCTGATGCTCGACATCCACCACAAGGGCAAGGCGGTGGTGTCGAGCGGCCCGCGCGAGAAGGCCGAGTTCGACGTCTACCGCCTCCACGGCCACGGCCTCTGGGCGACCATGCAGAAGGACCGGTAGCGATGGCGGCGACCTTCAAACGGCTGGGCGGCAACCGGGTACGGGTGCGGCTCGGCCTCGAGGAGGTCGCGCTCCTGCGCGAGTTGCCGGAACAGCTCAGGGCCGTGCTCGTCGACCCCACCGACGACCCGGTGAACGAGCGCCTGTTCCCGCCTGCCTACCTGGAGCCCGACGACCTCGAGCGCGACGCCGAGTACCGCCGGCTGATGCACGACGAGCTGGTCCAGGCCAAGCTGGCCAACCTCGACGTGGTCACCGAGACGCTGGCGAGGGGCGCGCCGAGCATTCGGCGCTGGACGGTGGACCTGACCGCCGAGGAAGCCGGCGCCTGGCTCGGCGCGCTGAACGACCTGCGCCTGGCGATGGGGGTGCGGTTGGGGATCACCGAGGACTTCGACGGCGAGTTCGACGACGCCGACCCCAAGGCGCCGGCCATGCGCCTGCTCGCCTACCTCGGCTGGCTGGAGGAGCACCTGCTGGAGGCGCTCTCGGCCTAGGGATTGGCGGACAGGCCGGTGCAGCCGCGGAGGGCACGCCAGGCGGCCTCGGCCCGGTCGGCGGCCGCGCCCTGGAGCGGGATGGGGATGCCGCCGGAGATCACCGCGGGCGCCCAGCGGACCCTGCTGACCGCCCGCCCGCGCATGGTGAGCAGCAGCACGCCGGTCTGGGCGGTGACGCCGCCGCGGGAGTAGAAGACGAAGTTGCCGAGCCCGTAGTGGACGTAGGCGCCGCGCAGGAACCCGCCGCCGAGCAGCAGGTGGGCGTGGGAGCCGACCACCACGTCGGCCCCAGCCGCGACCAGCTTGGGGGCGAGCGCCCGCTGCCGGTCGATCGGGCAGTTCACCAGCTCACGGCCCCAGTGGAGGTCGACCACCACGGTGTCGGCGCTGGCGCGCGCGGCGCGCACGGCGGCCAGCAGCCGCTTCTCGTCGTAGGCCGAGGCCAGTCCGGGCTTCCCGTCGCCGGCGCTCCAGGCGGCGGCCACGCTGGCGTCGAGGACCTGGGTGGCGCCGATGACCGCGATGCGCTGGCCCTTGACGGTGAACCGGTGGGCCCGGAACGCCTCCTTGGCGTCGCGGCCGATCCCGGCTACCGGGAAGTTGGCGGCCTCGGCGGCGGCGAGGGAGTCCCGCAACCCGACCACGCCGAAATCCTGGCCGTGGTTGTTGGCCATGGTGGCGATGTCGACGCCGGCGGCCTTGAGGGCGTCCAGCGCCGAGGCCGGAGCCCGGAAGGTGAACTCCTTGCCCGCCGGCGTGCCGCGGTCGGTGATCGCCGTCTCCAGGTTGACCACGGCCAGGTCGGCCCGGCGGAGCAGGTTGGCGATCGGCCCGAGGGTGGTGGCAGGGTCGCGGGCCAGGCGGACGCCGATCGCGCCCTCGAAATGGACGTCACCGCCGAAGGCGAGGGTGACCGGCTCGCCGGTCGGCGCCCGGCTGGATCCGGCCCGCTGCGGCGAGGTGGTCGCGGGCCGGTTGTCCCTGGTGGTCGCCGGGGCGCTGGTCGCCGCGGCGGCGCCGGGCTCCGGTTCGTCCCGGCCGCCCACGCAGGCGCCGAGCAGCAACGCCGCCAGGGCCAGGACGGCCGCCAGGGCCAGGACGGCCGCCAGGCGGCGCCGGCGGGTCTGGGGCGATGGGGACACGAGGGGCTCCGGAGGTTCGCGCAGGTGACGACGGCGTCAACCATCGCACGCCGCGCCACGGTGGCGCACGTCCTGCAACCGCTAAACTGAGAAGACTGGTGTTGTATGAGGAGGACGTTCGATGACGACCATGGCCGCCGAGGACCCCGTTCCGAGGGAGCTCGTGCCCGTCAGGGACCTGGTCAACACCGCCGACCTGACCAGGGGCGAGGAGCAGCTGACCGGTCCCGCCGCCCTGCGGGACTGGCTCGCCGGCCACGGCCTGCTCGCTCCGTCGGCCCCGGTCGACGAGCACGACCTGGCCACGGCGATCGAGCTGCGTGAGGCGCTGCGCGCGATGCTGCGGGTGCACGACGGGGAGCCGGTCGACCCTGCCGCGGTCGACGTCCTCAACCGGGTGGCGGCCGGGCTGCCGCTGCGGGTCGCCTTCGACGCCGGCGGGCGTCCGGAGCTGGGGCCCGACCGCGAAGGGGTACGGGGGGCGCTGGCCACCCTGCTCGCCGGGGTGGCCGAGGCCAGGGCGGTAGGCACCTGGGAGCGGCTCAAGGCCTGCTCGCTGTCGAGCTGCCAGTGGGCCTTCTACGACCGGTCCAAGAACCGCTCCGGCCGCTGGTGCTCGATGCGGACCTGCGGCAACCGCGCCAAGACCCGCACCTACCGCAGCCGGCGGAAGGCCGATCAGGACGCCGGCTGATCCCGGGAGCCGGTCGCGGCGGCTGGGCTCCTGGAGACGGCCTCCGCCGCACCGGACAGCCAGTTCGGGAAGTCCTGTGCGGGCATGGGCCGGGCGAACAGGAAGCCCTGGGCCAGGGGCACGCCGGCGCGGCGGAGCACCTCTGCCTGCTGCGGCGTCTCCACCCCTTCCGCGACGGTCTCCAGTTCCAGGATCTGCCCCACCGAGATGACCAGCCGGAACATCCCGTCGGCGTGGGCGTCGTCGCCGTCGGCGAGGAAGCTGCGGTCGATCTTGAGCTGGTGGACGGGAAAGGACCGCAGCGAGGCCAGCGAGGCATAGCCGGTGCCGAAGTCGTCGATGGCGATCCGCACGCCCAGCTCGGCGACGGCCCGGAGCTGTGCCATGGCGACATGCTTGTCGAGCTGCTCCGACTCGGTCAGCTCGATGGTCAGCCGGTGCGCCGGCAGCCCGCTGTCGCGCAGCGCCGCTCGTACCCCGTCCACGAACTTGGGATCGACGAGCTGGCGGGCGGCGACGTTGACGGCGATGGTGAGGTTGCCGCCCTCCGGCAGCTCCGTCCAGGCGGCCAGCTGCCGGCAGGCGGTGCGCAGCACGTGGCTGCCCAGCCCGACGATCTGCCCCGTCTGCTCGGCGAGTGGGATGAACCTGCCGGGCGGCAGGAACCCGAGCGTCGGGTGCTGCCAGCGGGCCAGCGCTTCCAGGCCGACGCAGCGTCCGCTCCGCAAGTCGATCTGCGGCTGGTAGTGCAGGACGATCTCGCCCCGCTCGACGGCGTGCACGAGGTGGTCCTCCAGCAGCCGGAGGTGGGCGATGTCCCCGTGGCCCGCCTCGGTGTACCGCTCCACCCGGTTCTTCCCCTTGGCCTTGGCCGAGTACATGGCGATGTCCGCGCAGCGCATCAGGTCGCCGGCCGTGAACGACGGGGTGGCGCTGGCCAGGCCGATGCT
>DASYRU010000350.1:0-1894 GCA_036004165.1 Actinomycetota bacterium | reverse complement strand
GCTGGCATTCGCGGTCGCGCCAGGCGGTCGCCTCGGCGTCGCCGACCCGGCCGTCGTGGTCGCCGTCGATCGCCTGGCGGGTCTGGAAGGCGGGGATCTCGGCCATGTCGAGCACGTGGTCGACCACCAGCCGGTCGGGCTGGACCCGCAGGCCGCTGTAGAGGTTGACCGTGAAGTTCCCGAGCGGGTGCGCGGCCGCCGGGGCCGCCCCGGCCGCCAGCAGCGCGGCGGCCAGGACGACCAGGACGGCGACCCGGCGCGGGAACCTTGAACGGCTCACCGGCTGCTCACCTGGGTTGGGGCGGGCAGGTGAAGCCGCCCGGCCAGGGCTAGCGCGGCGGGCCGATCCCGCACGGTCAGGGAGGGACTGATGGAGAACGCCTTGGCCAGGTGGCGCTTGGCCGCGGCGGCCATGCCGAGGTCGGCCTCGGTGGCGGCCAGGTGGTACCAGAGCAGCGCGTCGCGGGTGCCGAGCCGCAGCGCCGCCCGCGCGTGGGGCAGCGCCCGCTCGGGCCGCCCTGCCTGCCGCAGCGCCCAGCCGAGGGTGTCTCTGGCGTAGATGGTGGGCCGGTCGGCCAGGGCGCGCCTGGCCATGGCGACCGCCCGCTCGGGGTCGGCGCCTTGGTCGCGGGCGTGGTCGGCCTCGAAGCGGGCCAGCTCGAGGTCGACGGCGACGCCGTTGGCGCGGTTGAGTCGCTCGATGGCCCGCACCAGCTGGTATTGGCGGCGGGCGTCGTCGCGCTCGCCGAGGGCGGCGCGCACGTCGCCGAGCAGGGCGCCGGCGGCCGGCAGGGGGAGGCGGGCGGCGGTCGGCTCGAGCAGCGCGGCGGCCGCGGCGAGGTCGCCACGCGCGGCCGCGACCCGGGCGAGGCCGACCTCGGCCAGCTCGTAGCCGGGCAGGACGTCCTGCGCGCGCCGGTAGGCGGCCTCGGCGGCCGGCAGCCGGCCGTCCCCGAGATGGAGGTTGCCGATGAGGGTCTGGACGTAGGCGCGGTCATAGGGTGAGCTGGCGCCGGCGGCGGCCGCCTGCGTCATGGCCGCCACCGCCCCGCGGGTGTCGCCGAACAGCTCGCGGGCGTAGGAGACGCGGGCGAGGCTGCCCTGGGTGGGCTTGCGGTCGACCATCGCCTGCGCGGTGGCCAGGGCGGCGTCATAGCGGCCCAGCTCGACCTGGGCGTCGAACACCACCCCGTAGGGGTCGTTGGCGTCCGGGTTGGCCCGCAGCGCCCTGCGGCCCCAGTCGAGAGCGGCCAGGAAGTCGTGCCGGCCGAGCTCCAGCAGGCCGCGGGCGGTCATCGTGTCGGCGTCGCCTGGGGCGATCCGGTCCGCCCGCCGCAGCACGGCGGCCGCCTTGCTGTAGAAGCTCGGGTCGGCGGTCTCCCGCGCCCTGGTCACGTAGGCCACGCCGAGCTGGGTCAGCAGGCGGGGCTGGTCGGGGCTGCGCCGCAGCTCGGCCTGCAGGCGTGCCACGGTGGCCTCGCTGCCGGCCGACCCCGTCCTCGGCGCCGGCGCCGCCGCGCCGCCGTCGCCGCCGACCAGGAAGCGGCCGACGAGCAGCCCGGCGAGCAGGGTCACGCCGAGCACGGCGAGGAGCCGGACGCGACCGCCACGCGGGCGCGTGGTCCTGGTGGGGAGGGGCCCGGAGGCCCGAGGTGAAAGAATCCCTACATTGATCAGCCGGCGCCCCGGCGAGCGCGGCAACGCTCCCGGGGCCGGACCAAGGAGGCTCCCTTGGCCAGCAGGAAGTCTATCGCTCGGGTCGAGCCCGAGCCCGTCATCGTCACCGCGGCGTGCGAGTTGGGCACGCACCGTTGCCGCGGCGTCGTCCTGTACCTGACCGACGCGAACCTGACGTCCTGCCAATGCCCCTGCCACCTCCCCAAGGAGGTGGCCC
>DASYRU010000349.1:0-12014 GCA_036004165.1 Actinomycetota bacterium | reverse complement strand
GGGTAGCGGTCGCCGACGGCGGCGCGCACGTCCGCGCCGACCTCGTAGCAGCAGCCTCCGACGGCCGGCCCGACCAGGCCGACCGTGGCGGCCGGGTCGGCGCCGAGCGCGGCGAGGGCCGCCACCCCGGCCTCGACCGCGCCGGCGGCCAGCCCGCGCCAGCCGGCGTGGACGGCGCCGACCACCCCGGCGGCCGGGTCGGCGAGCAGTACCGGCACGCAGTCGGCGGTCAGCACCGCGAGCACCACCCCCGGCTCGGCGGTGACCAGCCCGTCGCCCTCCCCCACCGGCGGCTTGGCTTCCGGGGGCCCCTGGCCGAGGGACCGCCCGTGCTCGACCCGCAGCACCCGCGCCGAATGGACCTGCTTGGCGAACGCCCACGGCAGGCCGGCGAGGCCGAGGACCGTGGCCACCCGGCGGCGGTTGGAGAGCACCCGCCGCAGGTCGTCGCCGACCTGTAGGCCGAGGTTGAGGCTCTGGTAGGGACCGCCGGAGGCGCCGCCCGAGCGGCCGCTGAACGCCGCCACCACGCCACCGCCGAGCAGGTCGTCGGCGACCAGCAGCGGCGGCCAGGCGGGCGCCTCGCCGCGGGCGGGTGGCGCCGGCCGCCATGCCAGGCCGCCGGAGGGCCTCACGGCCGCCGACCCCCGCGGGGACTCAGCGCTTGAGGAAGGAGGGAATGTCCAGCTCGTCGTCATCGCCGTCGAGGCCCACCTTGCGCTCGGGCTCCCGGCGCTCCGGGTCGTTGCGGCCGGCCTGGCCCGACCCGGGGACCGGCACCTCGCGGCGCTGCGCCCCGTCGGCCGGGCGCCGCAGGCCCGAGGTCGGCCACACCGCCTCGTCGCCGCCGGCGCGCCTGGCCGCCTGGAGCGGCACCGGCTCGGTGGTCGACTGCTCGCTGCGGTCGAACCCGGCCGCGATGACCGTGACCCGAACCTCGTCGCCGAGGGCGTCGTCGATCACCGCGCCGAAGATGATGTTGGCGTCGGGGTGGGCGGCCGAGGCGATCACCTCGGCGGCCTCGTTGACCTCGAACAGCCCCAGGTCGGAGCCGCCGGAGATGTTGAGCAGCACGCCCCGGGCGCCGTCCACCGACGCCTCCAGCAGCGGCGAGGAGATCGCCTGCTTGGCCGCGGCCACCGCCCGCTCCTCGCCGCGGGCCTGGCCGATGCCCATCAGCGCCGTGCCCGCCTCGCGCATGGTGGCGCGCACGTCGGCGAAGTCGAGGTTGATGAGCCCTGGGATGGTGATCAGGTCGGTGATCCCCTGCACGCCCTGGAGCAGGACCTGGTCGGCCAGGCGGAAGGCGTCCAGCATGGAGGTGGTGCGCTCGGCGACCTGCAGCAGGCGGTCGTTGGGGATGATGATGAGGGTGTCGACCTCCTGCTTGAGGTGGTCGATGCCCTTGTCGGCCTGGGAGGAGCGCCGCCGCCCCTCGAAGGCGAACGGCCGGGTCACCACCCCGATGGTGAGCGCTCCCTGCGCCTTGGCGATGCGGGCGACCACCGGGGCTCCGCCGGTGCCGGTGCCGCCACCCTCGCCGGCGGTGACGAACACCATGTCGGCGCCCTTGAGGACCTCTTCGAGCTCCTCGGCATGGTCTTCGGCGGCCTGCCGCCCGACCTCGGGGTTGGAGCCGGCGCCGAGGCCTCTGGTGAGCTCCCGTCCGACGTCGAGCTTGACGTCGGCGTCGGAGGCCAGCAGGGCCTGCGCGTCGGTGTTGACGGCGATGAACTCGACGCCCTTCAGGCTCGCCTCGATCATGCGGTTGACGGCGTTGACGCCACCGCCGCCGATCCCGACCACCTTGATCACGGCCAGGTAGTTCTGCGGCGCCGCCATCATCCAACCATCCTCCTTCGCCCATTCTCGGACGTTGTCGCCCAGCCGCCAGGGCCTGGGAAGCGGGGGGAAGTTGCCGAGGGGGCCCGAGAGCCACGCGCGGTCGCCGCGCACCGGTGTCGCAGTCTCAACGTTGAGCCTCGACTTGAGGGTGAAATAACATCCATGTATTTTCAACCTCAAGCTGCCAGGCATGCTAACCGGTGCCCCGTGAGCTGGTCAACTACCCCGGTGTAATTACCCCGTTGGTATTTTCTCGGCCGCCAGCACCCGCGGTGCCGACGGGTTGCGGACGTCGATGCGTCGCACCTCCCTTCCCTCCCTGGCGAGCTGCCGGCGTACCACCAGCACGGCGCTGTCCTTGGCCGCCTGCTCCGCCGCCAGGCCGTAGAGCACCAGGCTGCCGTCCCGCAGGCGGAACTGGAGGCCGTCGAGCGAGCGGGCGTCCACGCCGACGACCAGGCGCCGCAGGTCGGGCCGCATGCTGCCGAGGGCCGCCAGCGCGTTGGCCAGCGGGTTGCCGGGCAGCAGGCGGGTGCCCGGGTGCACGCCGGCGGGCAGCGGGACGTTGGCGACGTCGGGGAGGTCGGGCGGGAGGCCCGCGACGGCGTCGAGCACGGTGCCGTCGGCGGCCACCAGCCAGTGGATGCCGGCCGCGGAGACGCCGGCCACCGGCGGCCGCTCCGTGACCACGATGCGCAGGCTGGAGGGGTAGTCGCGGGTCACCCTGGCGGCTGCGACCCGGGGCAGCGCGGCGACGCGGCGACGGATCGCCTCCAGGTCCAGCCCGAGGTAGGGGTCGCCCGGCCGGGTCCCTGCGGCGGCGAGCACCTCCGACCGGTCCAGCGCGCGGGTGCCCTCCACGCGGACGGCGCTGAGCCCGAACAGGGGCGTCTTGGCCAGCTGGACGATCCCGACGGCGAGGACGACGGCGACCAGGCCCCAGCCGAGCAGGCGGCGCCGGCGGCGGGCCCGCGCGGCGGCGATCGCCTTGCGCCGCTCGGCGATGCGCCGGTCGCTCGGTGGCCGTCGCGGCGAGCTGGTCCGCTGGCTCACCTCAGCTCGCCTCCGAAGTCGCCGACCAGCTGGACCTCGGTACGCAGGGTCACGCCGAGCTGGTCGCGTGCCCGGCGCATCGCCCGCCGGATCAGGGCGAGCACGTCGGCCGAGCTGGCCCCGTCGGCGGCCACGATGAAGTTGGCGTGCACCTGGCTGACCTGGGCGCCGCCGCAGCGCTCCCCCTTCATGCCGAGCAGCTCGAGCGCCCGGCCGGCGGCCATCTCCGGCGGGTTGGCGAACACGCTGCCGCAGTTGGGCTGGTTGACCGGCTGGTTGTCGCGCCGCCAGCGGCGCGCCTCGTCGATCTCGGCCCGGACGGCGGCCTCCTGCGCCGGCGCCAGCGCGAACCGGGCCGCGGTCACCACCGCCCCTGGCGGCAGCGCCGAGCGCCGGTAGCCGAAGCCGAGCTGGTCCGGTTTCAGCCGCACCGGCCCGGCGGGCGGTGCCGCCGCGACCTGCCCAGCCGGAGGGTCGGTGAGCTGGAGCACGTCGGCCCAGACCAGGCGGTCGGCGAGCTCGGTGCCGTGGGCGCCGGCGTTCATGCGCACGCCGCCGCCGACGCTGCCGGGGATGGCGACGGCGAACGCGATCCCGCCGAGGGAGGCCGCCGCCGAGCGGGCGGCCAGGCCGGGCAGGGGCGTGGCCGCGCCCACCTCCATCTCGGTGCCGTCGATCTCGATGCGGCGGAAGCGCTGGCCGAGGTGCAGCACCACTCCGGGCCAGCCGGCGTCGGCGATCAGGAGATTCGACCCGCGCCCGACCACCAGCAGGGGCAGCCGGGTGGCGGCCAGCACCCCACCGAGGGCGGCCAGGTCGGCGACCGTCTCGGCGCGCAGGAACAGCGCGGCCGGGCCGCCGAGCCGGAAGGTGGTCAGCGGCGCCAGCGGCAGGTCGCGGCTGACCCGGCCGGGGCAGCGGGCGGCCAGCTCGGCGGCGGCCGCCTCGAGCGCGGCGGCGTCGACCGGCCCTGGCGGTGCCGGCAGCGGCGGCCAGTGGTCTGCTGCTGCCCCGCTCATCTGGGCGCCTCCCGGCGGTCCAGCAGCGGGGCGACCTCGTCGGCCAGGGTGGTGATGTCGCCTGCGCCGAGGGTGAGCAGCAGATCGCCCGGGTGCAGCAGGGCGGCCACGCGCGCGGCCAGCTCCCCCCGGTCGGGGACGTAGACGCAGGCGAGGTCGGGTCTGGCCCGGCTGGCGGCGGCGGCGACCAGGGCGCCGTCCACGCCAGGCTCCGGGTCCTCCCTGGCGGCGTACACGTCGGTGATCACGGCCACGTCGGCGCCGGTCGCGAGCGCCCTGCCGAACTCGTCGGCGAACAGCCGGGTGCGCGAGTACAGGTGGGGCTGGAAGACGGCCACCACCCGCTTCCATGGGCCGAGCCGCGCGGCGGCGAGGGTGGCGGCGACCTTCGGCGGGTTGTGGGCGTAGTCGTCGACGATGGTCACCCCGGCGACCTCCGCCCGCAGGTGGAAGCGCCTGGCCGCGCCGGTGAAGCCGGCCAGGGCGGCGGCCGCCGCCGCCAGCGGCGCGCCCACGGCCATGGCCGCCGCGATCGCCCCGAGCGCGTTGCTCACGTTGTGGCGTCCCGGCACGGCCAGGGCGACCTCGCCGAGCGGCTGGCCGCGCCGCGTCACGGTGAACCGCGAGTCCCACGCCTGCAGCACCACGCCGTCGGCCTGCAGCTCCGCCGGCGGGCCGAGCCCGTAGGTGGCCACCTGGCAGGAGGCCGAGCCGGCGAGGCCGAGGGCGCCCGGGTCGTCGGCGCAGAGCACGGCCGTGCCGTCGGCCGGGAGGCGGCCGACGAACGTCCGGAAGGCGGCGCGCACGGCCTCCAGGTCGCCCCAGTGGTCCAGGTGGTCGGCCTCGACGTTGGTGACCACCGCCACCGTCGGCGCCAGCTCGAGGAACGAGCCGTCGGACTCGTCGGCCTCGGCGACGAAGTGCGGGCCGGCGCCGGCGCCGGCGTTGCGCCCGGTCGCCTTGAGGTCGCCGCCGACCGCGAACGACGGGTCGAGCCCTGCCTGCTGCAGGATGGCGACCAGCATGCCGGTGGTGGTGGTCTTGCCGTGGGTGCCGGCCACCGCGATCCCGACCTTGCCGGCCATCAGCAGGGCGAGCAGCTGCGCCCGGCCGAGCACCGGGATGCCGAGGCGGCGGGCCGCCACCAGCTCCGGGTTGCCTGCCCGGATGGCGGTCGAGGCCACCACCAGGTCGGGCCGGCCCAGGTGGGCGCCGTCGTGGCCGGCGCGCACCTCGGCCCCGAGCGCGCGCAGGGCGGCGAGGGTGGCCGACGCGGCCCGGTCGGAACCGGTGACCCGGTGGCCGCCGGCCAGCAGCAGCCGCGCCAGCCCGCTCATGCCCGCCCCGCCGACGCCGACCAGGTGGACGGTGGCCCCCCTCGGCAGCCGGGGGGGTCCGGGGGGCCCCGCAAGGCCCTCGCCGCCCCGGGGGGGTCCGGGGGGCCCCGCAAGGCCCTCGCCGCCCCGGGGGGGTCCGGGGGGGCGCTTGTTGCCCCCCCGATCAACAGGGCTCACGGTGGCACCTCGCGGCTGCCTGGCCGACCGTTCCGCTCCTTGCCGGCGGCGCCCTCCGGGGCGTCCGGCGACCCGGCGGGGCGGACGCTGCGGTCGATCGGCGGGTAGGCCTCCATGCGCTTGCTGCGCCGGTCGACCCGGCGCTGCACCTTCGGGCCGCCGGAGGTGGCGACCGCCTCGAACCAGCCGGTGGCCTCCCGGTCGACCGGCGGCGCGGCGCTGGCCAGGAACTCCTCCCTGGTGGCACGGCCGGAGGCCTCCACCACCAGGGCGGCCAGCTCCTCGGCGGCGTCCGGGTGGGCAAGGCTCCGCATCGCGGCGGCCATCCGGTCAAGGGCGTCCGGGTCGCCCAGCAGCGGGGCGACGGCGCCGACCAGCGCGGGGCCGTCGAGGGCGGCGTCCTCGACCACCACGGCGCCCCCGGCGGCGGCGGCGGCGCGGGCGTTGGCCGCCTGGTGGCCGGCGGTGGCGTGCGGCAGCGGCACCATCACGGCCGGCACGCCGGCCGCGGTCAGCTCGGCCATGGTGATCGCCCCTGCGCGGGTGAGGGCGAGGTCGGCGGCGGCGTAGGCCAGGTCCATCCGCTCCACGAACGGCGCCACCCTGACCAGCAGCCCGCGGCCCTCCGGGTCGGCGTCCGCCCAGGCCGAGCGCACCGCCGCCTCGTCGCGCCGCCCGCAGGCGTGCAGCACCTGGACACCTTCCGGCGCCGGCCAGTGCGCGGTGGCCGCCACCACCGCCTGGTTGAGGCGGCGCGCCCCCTGGCTGCCGCCGAAGACGAACAGGGTGCGCCGCTCCGGGTCGAGGCCGTAGGTGTCCAGGCCCTGCGGCCGCAGGCGCTGCCGGTCGAGGCGGGCCAGCTCGGGACGGACCGGGTTGCCGACCACCACGGCGCGGCCGGGCGGGAAGGCCGCGGCCGCCTCGGCCACCCCCACCGCGATGCGGCTGGCCACCCTGGCGGCCAGCCGGTTGGCGATCCCCGGCACCGCGTTCTGCTCGTGGAGCACCACCGGCACGCCCTCCAGCCGGGCGGCCACCGCCACCGGGAGGGTGACGTAGCCGCCCATGCCGCAGACCACGTCGAAGCGGTGGCGGCGGAGCAGCCGGCGGGCGGCCAGCGTCCCTGCCACCGCCGCGAACGGGGCCAGCAGCGTCTCGACGGCGAGCCGGCGCGAGAGGGGCAGGATCGGCAGCAGGTCGAGGGCGAAGCCGGCCTCCGGCACCGCCCGCGTCTCGATGCCCCTGGCGGTGCCGGCGAAGCGGACGGTCGCGCCGGGGACGCGCTGGGTCACGGTGCGGCCGAGCGCAAGGCCCGGGAACACGTGCCCCCCGGTCCCCGCGGCCGCGATCAGCAGAGAGAGGTTTGACCGGGGCGCCCCTTCGGGGTTCCCCTGGCCCCTCCGGGCCTCCTGGTCGGGGCGGGTCTGGTCCGCCGCGGTCATCGTCGTTCCTCCCTGCGGGTCTTGGGGTGGGGTGGGCGGGGCCGGCTGCGGGTCCGCTCGGCGTCCGCCTTCGCCTTCTGCGCCGGGGTCTGGCGGGAGCGGCCGCTGCCGCGGTGGCCGGTTGAGCGTCGCCCCCTTGCCGGGGTGGCGAGCACCGAGGAGCGCACCGGCCACACCTCCTGTCTGGCCACGTTGAGCAGCATCCCCGCCGCGGCCAGCAGCACCAGCATGCTGGAGCCGCCGAAGGAGACCAGCGGCAGGGGCACGCCGGTGATCGGCAGCACCCCCACCACCGCCCCGATGTTGACCAGCGCCTGGACGACGATCCAGACGGTGATGCCGCTGGCCAGGAAGCGGCCGAACGGGTCGGGCGCGCGTTGCGCCACCCGCACGCCGCCGTAGGCGAAGGCGATGAACAGCAGGACGATCGACAGGGTACCGAGCAGGCCGAGCTCCTCGCCGATGATGGCGAAGATGAAGTCGGTGTGGGCGTTGGGCACGTAGGACCACTTCTGCCTGCTGGCTCCCAGCCCGACGCCGAGCAGCCCCCCGGAGCCGAGCGCCAGCCGCCCCTGGATGAACTGGTAGCCGCCGTTCTGGGCGTCGGCGGCGGGGTCCATGAACGACAGGAAGCGCACCCGCCGGTAGTCGGCGCTCATGATCAGCGCCAGGCCGCCGGAGAGGCCGAGGGAGCCGAGGCCGGCCAGCAGCAGCAGCGGGGTGCCGGCGACGAACAGCATGCCGAAGGCGATGGCGCACAGCAGCATGGTGGTGCCGAGGTCGGGCTCGGCCATCACCAGGGCGGCCAGCAGCAGCGTGAGCGGCAGCACCGGCACCAGCAGGTGGCGGGCGTCGCGCAGCAGCCGGGTCTTGCGCGCCAGCACGTCGGCCGAGAACAGCAGCAGCGCGAGCTTGGCGAACTCGGCCGGCTGGACGGTGAACCCGCCGCCGACCGCGATCCAGCGGGTGGCCCCGTAGGCCGAGACCGCGCCAGGGTGCACCAGCACGTACACCAGGCCGGCGGTGGCGGCCAGCAGCAGCGGCACCCCCAGGAGCCGCCAGCGCCGGTAGTCGACCCGGCTGACCAGCAGCATCAGCGCCACGCCCGCGGCCACCCACAGCAGCTGGCGTTTGAAGTAGGAGTAGGAGTCGCCGGTGCGGGCGAAGGCGAACACCGAGGACGCCGACAGCACCATCACCACGCCGATCGCCAGCAGCGTGCCGACCACCGCCAGCAGCAGCCAGTAGGCGGAGCCGGCGCCGAGCAGCGGCCGCACGGTGGCAGCGCGGCGCCGGGCGGCGGCCTCACGGGTGGCCATGGCCGCCACCTTCCTGTTCCTTCTGGGCGGCCAGGCGGGCCACGCCGGCCGCGAATGCCTCCCCCCGCTCGGCGTAGTTGGCGAACATGTCCTGGCTGGCGCAGGCGGGCGCGAGCAGCACGGTGTCACCCGGCTCGGCCAGGCCGAACCCGACGGTGACCGCCTCGCCGATGCTGGCGGCCCGCACCACCGGCCCGCTCCAGCCGGCCCGGTCGATGGCGTCGGCCAGCTCGTCGGCCGCCTCGCCGACCAGCACCACCCCCACCAGCCGGTCGAGCGCGCCGGCGACCAGCTCGTCGAAGGCGAGGCCCTTGTTGCGGCCGCCGGCCAGCCATACCACCCGGGGGAAGGCGGCCAGGGCGCGGGCGGCCGCGTGCGGGTTGGTGGCCTTGGAGTCGTCGACGAAGACCACCCCGCGGACCTCCCCGACGGTCGCCAGCCGGTGCGGTCCGGCGCGGAAGGCGGCCACCGTCCTGGCCATCGCGGCCGGGTGGGCGCCGAGGGCGAGCGCCAGGCCGGAGGCGGCCAGGGCGTTGGCCAGGTTGTGCCGGCCGGGCAGGCGCAGGGCGGCCGAGCGCCAGAGGCCGCCCTCGTGGCCGGGGATGCGGGACAGGGCGACGCCGGCTTCGATGCCGAGGCCGCCGGCCGCGGCGGGTCCCGGCGAGAACGGCACCGGCGTGCCCGGCGCGTGGGCGGCGTTGGCGGCCACCACCGGGTCGTCGGCCGCGTACAGCGACCAGTCGTCCGGGCCCTGGTTGGCCCAGATCCGCGTCTTGGCGGCAGCGTAGGCGGCCAGGTCGGGGTGCCAGTCCAGGTGGTCGGGGGCGAAGTTGAGCCAGGCGCCGGCCTGCAGGTGCAGGGTGTGGGTGAAGCGGAGCTGGAAGCTGGACAGCTCGACCACCACCGCCTCCGGCGGGTCGGCGTCCAGCACGGCGTCGACCAGGGGAAGGCCGACGTTGCCGGCGGCCACCGCGCGCAGGCCGGAGGCGCTCAGCATGGCGGCGGCCAGCTCGGTGGTGGTGGTCTTGCCGTTGGTCCCGGTCACCCCGACCAGCGGCGCGCCGGCGACCCTTGCCGCCAGCTCCACCTCGCTCCAGACCGGCAGCCGCGCGGCCAGGGCGGCCTGGATGAGCGGATGCCCCTCCGGCAGCCCGGGCGCGACCAGCAGCAGCCGGCGGCCTTCCAGCAACTCCACGGCGCCCGGCCCCAGGTGGGTCTTGACCCCGTGGGCGGCCAGCTCGCCCACCTCCAGGTCGGCGGCGTCGTCGCAGGCGATCACCTCGGCGCCGGCGTCGGCCAGGTGGCGGGCGGCGGCCCGGCCGGAGCGGCCGAGCCCGGCGACCAGCACCGGCAGGCCGGCGAACCACCCCGGCCGGCAGCGCGCCGGCCAGGACTCGTAGGGGCCGTGGTCAGCCACCGGTGCCACCCGCTGCGAGGAACTCGGCGTAGAACAGCCCCAGCCCGAAGGCGACGGCCAGCCCGGCCAGGATCCAGAAGCGCACGATCACGGTGAACTCCGGCCACTCCGACAGCTCGAAGTGCAGGTGGATGGGGGCCATCTTGAAGATCCGGCGGTGGAGGAAGCGGAACGAGGCGACCTGGAGGATCACCGAGAGCGTCTCGACCACGTAGAGCCCGCCGAGCACCGCCAGCAGCAGCTGGGTGTTGGTGAACAGGGCGAGGGCTGCCAGCGTCCCGCCGAGGGCCAGCGAACCGGTGTCGCCCATGAAGATGCGGGCGGGCGGAGCGTTCCACCACAGGAAGCCGGCGGTGGAGCCCATCATCGCGGCGGCCACGATCGCCAGGTCCTGTGGCGACTCTCCGGCCGGGAAGCGGTAGCAGCCGGGCGCGTTGATCGGCGGCGACGAGCAGAGGTGCCGGAACTGCCAGAAGCCGATCACCACGTAGGCGCTGACCACCAGCACGGTCGACCCCGAGGCGAGCCCGTCCATGCCGTCGGTCAGGTTGACCCCGTTGGAGGTGGCCGACACCAGCAGGAACACCCAGACCAGGAACAGGATCAGGTGCAGCTCGGTACCGCCGATGGGGCGGATGAAGGAGATGCCGCGGAAGGCGTCCGCCCAGTAGAAGGCGCCGACGCCGAGGACCACGGCGGCGAGCGCCTGGCCGGCGAACTTGGCCGTCGGGGAGAGCCCGAGGCTGCGCTGCTTGCGGATCTTCAGGAAGTCGTCGACGCCGCCGACCACCCCGAGCAGCACCATGGTGGTGACCACCAGCAGGCCGGCGGGGGTGAACGGGACCCGGCCGCGGCTGAGCAGGTGGACGATCAGGTAGCCGGCGACCGCGCCGAGGATGATCACCGTGCCGCCCATGGTGGGGGTGCCACGCTTGGTCTGGTGGGAGCCTGGCAGGTCGACCTGGATGAGCTGGCCCAGCCCGCGCCGGCGGAAGGTGCGGATCGCCAGGGGCGTGCCGACCAGCCCGGCGGCCAGGGCCACGGCGGCCGCGATCAGGATGCCGACCACCCTAGACCCCTTCCGACCGGGGGGCTACCGCTCCGCTACCTGAGCCCCCCGGACCCCCCTGCGGAGGCCGCAGGAGACGGTCGGCGACCTCGTCGAGGCCCACCACCCGGCTGGCCTTGACCAGGACGACGTCGGCCGGGCCGAGGCTGGGGCCGAGCACGGCGACGGCGGCCGCGGCGTCGGCCACCGCCGTGGCCTCCTCCGGCCACATCCCCTCCATGCGGGCGGCGTTGACCATCACCCTGCCGAGCTCCCCCACCCCGACCAGGCGGTCGATGCCGAGCCGGGTCGCCAGCCGGCCGATGCGGTCGTGCTCGGCGGCGGCCGCCTCGCCGAGCTCGGCCATCTCGCCGAGGACCGCCACCGTGCGGCCGCCCTGGCGGCCCAGCGCGGCCAGGGTCTTCAGCGCCGCGGCCGTGGAGGACGGGTTGGCGTTGTAGGCGTCGTTGACGACCGTGAGCCCGTCGGGGCGCCGTTCGACCTGCATCCGCATCGGCGACAGGCGGGCGCCGGCCAGCCCGTCGGCGATCTGCTCCGGGCCGAGGCCGAGCACCGAGGCGGCCGCGGCGGCGGCCAGGGCGCAGGTGACCAGGTGCTCGCCTGGGGCGGGCAGGCGGGCCGGCGCCGCACCTGCGGGGGTGCGGAGCAGGAAGCCGGCCCGCCCGTCGCCGTCGAGCTGGACCCGCTCGGCGCGGACGGCGGCGGCCGGGTCGAGGCCGAAGCCGAGCACGCCGGCGACGGTCCGGTCGGCCATCGCCGCCACCTGCGGGTCGTCGAGGTTCAGCACGGCGGTGCCGTCCGCGGGGAGCGCCTCGACCAGCTCGCCCTTGGCCTTGGCGATCGCCTCCCTCGAGCCGAACATGCCGAGGTGGGACTCGCCGACGTTGAGCACCACGCCGACGTCGGGCCTGGCCAGCCTGGCGAGGGCGGCGATGTGGCCGGGGCCGCGGGCACCCATCTCCACCACCACCGCCTGGGTGTCCGACTCGATGCGGGTCAGGGTGAGCGGCAGGCCGATCTCGTTGTTGAACGAGGCCGGGTTGGCGACGGTCCGCAGGGAGCCGGCCAGCGTCCCGGCGAGCAGGTCCTTGGTGGTGGTCTTGCCGGCCGAGCCGGTGACCGCCACCACCCGGGCGGCGGAGCGGGCCCGGACGGCCGCGCCGAGGATGGCGAGGGCAGCCAGCGGCTCGGCGACCTCCACCCGCGGGCCGGAGAAGACCGCGCCGGGCTCGGCGACGGTGGCGGCGGCGCCTGCCTGGATGGCGGCGGCGGCGAACAGGCTGCCGTCGGTGCGGCTGCCGGGCAGCGCCACGAACAGGTCGCCGTGGTCGACCAG
>DASYRU010000348.1:0-9294 GCA_036004165.1 Actinomycetota bacterium | reverse complement strand
GCGGGTCGCCCCAGTCGGCGCCGAACACCAGGCTGGTGGCCAGCCACATGACCAGCACGCTGCTGGTGCCGAGCGCGAACGCCGCCAGCGCCTTGCCGGCGATCACCGCGCCGGGCGACGCGGCGGAGGCCAGCAGGCGGCCGAGGGTGCCCTGGCGGCGCTCGGTGAGGATGCTGCGGGCGCCGAACGACACGGTGAAGAACAGGAAGAAGATCGCCATCGACGGGCCGAAGTAGTTGGCCGGCTCGATCTCGCGGACGCCGACCCGGCCCTCGGTCAGCTGCACCGGCAGCCGCAGGGCGGCCGCCTGCTCCCCCAGCCGGCTCGCCTGGGCCTCGCCGGGCGGCCGGCCGGAGGTCTCCACGGCGGTGCGGACCGACAGCTGGGTGGCGGTGAGCTGGGCGGCGTAGGCGTCCGCGAGCGACCGGGCCACCTGGCCGGCGACCGGGCTCTCCCCCGCCTCCAGCACGGTGATGGTGGCCGGACCGCCGCGCTGGACGGCGGCGGAGAAGCCGGCGGGGAGCAGGAAGGCGGCGTCCGCCTCGCCGCGGTCGACCAGCAGGCGGGCCTCGCTGTGCCCGACCCGGCGGAAGGTGACGGCCTCGGCGAGGCCGGGGCCGGCCAGCACGCCGTCCACGAACCCGGCGGCCAGAGGCCCGCGGTCGTCGTCGGCGACCGCGTAGGTGGCCCTGAAGCCGTCGTCGCCGCCGAACGCCAGGCCGATGATCGACGCCAGCAGGAACGGGGCGACGAAGGCGATCACCAGCCCGGAGCGGTCGCGCAGCCGCTGCCGCAGGTCCTTGGCCGCGATCAGCAGGGTCGCCCGCACGGCCGTCAGTCCCGCAGGGCCTTGCCGGTCAGGTGCAGGAAGACGGCTTCCAGGTCGGGCTCGACCACCTCGACGCTGGTCACCTCCACCCCGGCCTGCTCGGCCAGCTCCAGCAGCCGCGGCAGCAGGCGGCGCCCGTCCCGGCCCACCAGGTGCAGGCCACCGGGGACCACGGTCGCCTCGTCGACGCCGTCGAGTGTCCGCCTGGCCGCCGCGGCCAGGCCGACCAGGTCACCGGAGGCGGCCAGCTCGATGCGGTCGCGTTCCCCGATGGTGGCGACCAGCTCTCGCCGGGTCCCCTCGGCGATCAGCCGGCCCTGGTCGATGATCCCGACCCGGTCGCAGAGGCGCTCGGCCTCCTCCATGTAGTGGGTGGTGTACAGCACCGCGACGCCTTCGCCCCCAAGCGCCTCGACGTTCTCCAGGATGGCGTTGCGGCTCTGCGGGTCGACCCCGACCGTGGGCTCGTCCAGGACCAGCAGGCGGGGCCGGTGCAGCAGCCCCGCCGCGATGTTGAGGCGCCGCTGCATGCCGCCGGAGTAGGCGGCGACCTTGTCGCCGGCCCGCTCGGTGAGCCCCACCACGGTCAGGGCACCGTCGACCCGGTCGGCCAGCTCGCCCCCGGCCAGCCCGTACATCCGCGCCCAGAAGCGCAGGTTCTCGCGGCCGGTCAGGTCCTGGTAGAGGGCGACGTCCTGGGGCACGTAGCCGATCGCCGCCTTGACCGCGCCGGGGTCGCGGTCGAGCGAGACGCCGGCGACCGTCACCTCGCCGCCGTCGCGGCGCAACAGCCCGCAGATCATCGAGATGGCGGTGGTCTTGCCGGCCCCGTTCGGGCCGAGCAGGCCGTAGGTCTCCCCGGCGGCCACCTGGAAGCCGACGCCGTCGACGGCCAGCCGCTCCCCGTACCGCTTGCGCAGGTCGCGGCAGGCCAGCACCGACCCGTCGGCAGCCATCGCCGGCAGCCTACCCCGGCTCCGGTAGCCTTGGCGCGTGACCCACGAGGAGCGCGTCGAGCTGGCCCGCGACCTGACCGGGCGGCTGCTGCGGCGGCACGGGGAGGACGCGATCGTCGCGGTCGGCCTGCACGGCTCGGTCGCCAGGGGCGACGACGGCGAGGAGTCCGACCTGGACATCGCCGTCGTCACCGCCGGGCCGGAGGTCGAGGTCGCCGACCGGTTGCTGCGCTACCGCGGCACGGTGGTGGAGCTGGGCGCGATCACCGCCGACGCCTACCTGGAGGAGGCCGGCCACATCGGGCCGGCCTGGCCGCTGGCCGCCGACCAGTACGTCAACCACCTCGCCCTACACGACCCGGGTGGCTTCTTCCACAAGCTCGGCCACGTGCAGGAGGCCGCCGTCGAGCAGGCCGGCGCCGAGGCGTTCCGTGCCGCCGCAGGCTACGACCTGGTGCAGCTGATCTCCTTGGCGGGCAAGGCCCGGACCGCCGAGCTGGTGGGCGACCTGCCGGCCGCGCTGATCGCGGTCAGGGAGGCCGCCGTGCTGGCCGCCCTGGTGGTGGGGTTGCACACCCGCAGCGCCTACCGCAACCTCGCCCACGCGGTGCGGGCCACGGCCGTCACCATGGCCGCAGGAGCCGGCTTCGCGGAGGCCTACCGCCGGCTGCTCGACCCAACCGTCGAGCCGGCCGCCCAGGTGCTCGCCCTCGACCGGACGCTGGACGCGCTGCTGGCCCTGGCCAGGCGCGAGGGCATCCCGTTCGAGACCGAGGACCCCGACGCGTTCCTGTAGCGGTCCGGGTCAACCCTGGCCGGGATCCCGCCCGCGATCCTCGCCGGCCGGCCGCTCGGGCGTGGCCGGCGGCGGCCCGGACCGCTGGGCCGCCAGCTCGACCCGGCGGCCGTGCCGGAAGACCAGCTCGCCGCCGAGCACGTCGCCCAACCACAGCGTCAGCACCCCGCAGACGCTGAGGACCGCCGGGCCGGCCGGGGTGGCGGTCACGTCGAGGTCGCGGCCGCGCAGGATCGCGTTGGCCAGGAACACGCCGGCGGTCACCAGCTGGACGGTCAGGTGCAGGACGGCCACCCGCCAGGCCCTGCCGCCGTTCTCGATGGTGAGGAAGTCGGCGAAGCCGCTCGCCACGGCCGCCACGGAGACCACCAGCGCGATCACGATCAGCGCGTAGGCGCCTCTGACGAACGGGTTCCCGTCCCCGGCGAGGTGCGAGAGCCCGTCGAACACCAGGCTGGTCGGGTACAGGGCGCTCGGGTAGTGCACCAGCAGGGGGTGCAGCGGGTGCCCCCTGTAGCCCCGCAGCGGGTTGGGCATCTCGCGCCTCCGGGTCGGCAGCTCGCCGGGATGCTACCGCCCTGCGGAAGGCCCGGGTCGCGCCTCCACCAGCCGGGCCAGCCGGCGCAGGCTGCGGCGGAGCAGGCGGCGGAAGGCGGGGCCGGCCACCGCGAAGCCGAGCCGCCCGGCGGTCCCCAGCGGCAGCTCGAGGTCCTCGGCCCAGACCAGCCAGGCGCCGCCCGGCGCCGGGTCGACCAGGAAGGTGCCCGTCCCGCGGACGACCCGGCCCAGGTGGCGGACGTCGACCCGGTGGGGCGGCTGCAGGCGGGTCACCTCCATCGGATCGCTGAAACCGAGGCCGGCCACCCCGGTGACCGCGGCCAGCCGCTGCCCCACCCGTGGCGGCCCCGGGTCGGCGGTCACCCTGGTGAACGCCACCCAGGCCGACTGGCCCTGCCAGTCGGTCACCGCCGCGAACACCGCCGCCGGCGGCGCGGCGATCGCGACCCGCACCTCGAGATGGACGTGCACGGCATGATGATCGGCTACGATCGGGCCATGCGGCGAACGTTCGGTCGGCGCACCTTCGACTTCGACCGGCAGGTCGCCGTCATGGCCGTCATCAACCGCACCCCGGACTCCTTCTTCGACCGGGGCGCCACCTTCGAGCTTGGCGCCGCCCTGGCGGCGGGCGAGCGCGCGCTCGCCGAAGGAGCCGACTGGCTGGACGTCGGCGGGGTCAAGGTCGGCCCCGGCCCGGAGGTGACCGAGGCCGAGGAGCTGGATCGGGTGGTGCCGCTGATCGAGGCGCTGCGGGCCAGCACCGAGGCGGTCATCTCGGTGGACACCTTCCGCGCCGGGGTGGCGAGGCGGGCGCTCGAGGCCGGCGCCGACGTGGTCAACGACCCCTCCGGCCTGCACGACCCGAAGGTGGCCGAGGCGGCCGCCGAGGCCGGCGCCGGCCTGGTGGTGGTGCACACCGGCGGGCCGCCCCGCACCAGGCCGCACCGTCCCGCCTACACCGACGTGGCCGAGGAGGTGCGCGCCTTCCTGACCGACCGGGCCGCCATCGCCCGCCAGCGGGGCGTGCCGGCAGAGCGGCTGATCGTCGACCCTGGCCACGACCTCCACAAGAACACCTTCCACTCGCTTGAGCTGACCCGCCGGCTGGAGCGGGTCGCCGGGCTCGGCCATCCGCTGCTGGTCGCCCTGTCGAACAAGGACTTCATCGGCGAGGCGCTGGACCTGCCGCTGGAGCAGCGGCTGGAGGCAAGCCTGGCCGCCGCCGTGGTCAGCGTCCTCAAGGGCGCCAACATCGTCCGCGTCCACCAGGTCGCGCCGACCGTGCGGGCGCTGCGCATGACCGAGGCGATCCTCGGCTGGCGCCCACCGGCGGCCACCCGCCGCGGCCTCGCCTGACGGCGTGGTGGACGTCCGCAGCGGGGGCGGTCAGCCGCCCCGCACGCCGGCGCGGCCGAGCAGGCGGCCGTGCTCGACCTTCAGGCAGCGGTCCTCGACGTAGGCAAGGCCGGCGCCCTCGGCGATCGCGCGCGCCTCGGCGCTGCGGATCCCGAGCTGCAGCCAGAGGGCGCGAGCCCCCACCGCGACCGCCTGCCTGGCCACGTCCGGGGTGTACTCGGGGCGGCGGAACACGTCGACCAGGTCGACCGGCTCCGGCACCTGGTCGAGCGCCGGGAGCACCGGCACCCCGAACACCTCCGGCGCCGGGCACATCGGGTTGACGCCGAACAGCCGGTAGCCCTGGTGGTGGAGGTACCAGCCGACCTGGTTGGAGGGCCGGTCCGGGTTGGCCGACAGGCCCACCACGGCGATCACCTTCACCCCACGCAGCAGTTCCCGGACCTCGGCATCGGTCACGGCGACTCCCCCACAGCGACGGCTGGAGCGGCCATGGTAGGGGACGGTCAGAGCTCGCCGCGGGCCTTGGCGGCCTGCTCCCGGAGCCAGGCGGCCGAGGTCCCCGCCGGGAACGTGTCGGGGTCGCGTTCGAAGTTCTCCAGGGCGACGTGCACCAGCAGCGCCCGATACTCCAGCGCCCGCCGGTAGCTGTCCTCGTCACCGGCGGTCGCCGGCGGGTCGAGCGACAGCGTGTCGCGGACGGCGGCCAGCAACTCCAGCAGCTCGCCTGGGGTCGGCTCAGTCGACATCCGTGGGAACCTCCCGCCGATCCTGGGCGCCGTCATCCCGCAGATGGCGTAGACGCGGCTGCTGAGCGTCGCTCATCAGGTCGCTCATCAGGGGGTAGCCTGGGCCGCGACAGCGCAGGTCGACCGAGGAACCACGCATGGGTCAGCCAGAGAAATACGTCTTCGTCTGCCTCAACCAGCGGCCCGCCGGCCACCCGAAGGGGTCGTGCCTGGACCGGGGCGCCGCCGACGTGTTCAACGCCCTCCGCGAGGAACAGGGGCGCCGGCTGCTCACCAGCGCGAAGGTGGTGGCCACCGGGTGCATGGAGGCCTGCCTGGCCGGCCCTGCGTTGCTGGTGGTGCCCGACAACGTCTGGTACGGCGGCGTCACCGAGGCCGACGTGCCCCTGCTGGTGGAGCGGCACCTGCTCGGCGGCGAGCCGGTCGAGATGCTGCGCATCGGCCCAGAGGACTTCACCGCCTGACGAGGAGCGGCGATGCGGCGGCGATGGCTGGCCGGCGGCGCGCTCGCCGCCGCGGCCGGCGTGTACGTGGGGACGGTCACGGGGCGGCTGACGGTCGATCTCGGCTGGGGGCGCTCCCGCCGGCCCCTCGGCCCGTTGACGGTCACCATCGCCGCACCCCGCGAACTGGTCTTCGACGTCATCGCCGCGCCGTATCTCGGCCGCACCCCGACCGCCATGGCGGGCAAGCTGCGGGTGCTCGAGCGCGGCGCCGACATGGTGCTGGCCGAGCACTACACGCCGGTGGGGAGCGGCCTGGTCGCCACCACCGTTGAGACCGTCCGGTTCACCCGGCCGGAGCGGGTTGGCTTCCGGCTGCTGCGCGGCCCGGTGCCGTACGTGGCCGAGGAGTTCCTCCTGCAGGAGCAGGCGGGCGCGACCACGCTGCACTACCGCGGTGAGCTGGCCGCCGACCTGTGGGCACTTGGCCGCTGGTGGGGCGACGTCGTCGGCCGGCGATGGGATGCGACGGTGGCCGCCTCGCTGGCGTCGATCCGCGGTGAGGCCGAGCGGCGAGCCGCCATCCGGCCAGGGTGAAACCCTTACCGGGCTCGAACACGCGGCAGCGCGTATCCCAACCTGGGCGGGTGAGGATGGGCCCGACCGCAGGTCAGGGACGGACACGTGAGGTGAACCCGATGCGACGACTGGGCAGACGGACGGGCTGGCTCGGCTGGGCGGTGGCGGCGGTGCTGCTGCTGTCGGCCGGCGGGGTGGCGCTGGCGGCACAGCCCGACTCGCCCACCACCACGCAGCAGCCTGGCCAGGCGGACAACCTGCGCAAGGCCGGGGCGCCCGGCCTGCGCGGCCTCGGCTGGCGGCGTGGCCTGGCCCGCCGCGCCCTCCACGGCGAGGTCACCGTGCAGACCAAGGACGGGGTGCAGACCTGGGTGGCGGCTCGCGGCGAGGTCACCGAGCTGACCGACGACCGCATCACCATCAAGAGCTCCGACGGCGTGACCACCAGCTTCCGGATCGACGGCGACACCCGCTTCGGCTTCCGCAACCAGCCGGAGCCCACCGCCGAGCTGAAGGTCGGCGACCAGGGCTGGGTGGCGGGCACCAAGTCGGGCGACAGCAACCTCGCCAAGCGGGTCGTCACCGGGCAGGACCTGCCGCGGCCCGCGCCCGGGGGCTCCACCCCGTAGGCCGCCGCCGGCGCTCAGTTGCCGCCGACGCCGGCGGCCAGCAGGGCGCCGAGCAGGACCAGCAGGAAGAAGCCGAGGGCAAGCCAGGCCGCGCGCATCGCGTGCTTGGCGACCGGCACCGGGCGCAGCGGGAGCAGCCGCCGGCCGCATTCGCACAGGCCGGGCTCGAACGCCACCCGGTGCCCCTCGGTGCAGGCGAAGCGGGGCCGCTCGCGCACGTCGTAGCCGCAGCCCTCGCACCGCGCCGCGGCCGATTCGTTCTCGCGGCCGCACCGCGGGCAGACCCGCAGGGCGGCCAGCTCCCAGGCCAGCACGCCGGCGCTGAGCGCCGCCAGGCCACCGAAGACCGCGAAGGTGACCAGGCCAGACGCGAGGGTGTCGTCGAGCGCCATGGTGAACAGCGCGCTGCCGAGCGCCGAGGCGCCGAGGGCGACCCCGACGGCGGTCAGGGTCGAGCGCACGGCCAGCGGGCGCCGGCTGTAGCTCGATCGGTAGGACTTCACGCTGCCTTCAGGCTACTGGTTCGCCGCGCCGATGGTGAACCGTGCGCTGCTTCATTAGCCTGGTGGTCGGGTGACGGCGCGGGGGACCGGAGGCGGGATGGCGGCGGCGGACGGCAGCAGGGCGCAGTGGCGGGAGCTGTACCACGAGGTGGTGGCGACCGACCTGTGCACCGGCTGCGCCGCCTGCGTGATGGCCTGCCCGCGGGACGTGCTCGAGTACGACCATGCCGACACCTACCAACCGTTCAACGTGGAGCTGTCGACCGCGTTCGACGACTGCGTGCACGGGCAGCGGGGCTGCGACATCTGCACGCGTGCCTGCCCACGGTTCCGCGACTGGGAGGTCGAGTCGGACCAGGCGCTGTTCGGCCACGCCAGGACGGCCGAGGAGGTGACCGGCATCCAGCGCGGCGTCTACCTGGTCAGGGCCACCGATCCGGCCGTGCTGGAGGCGGGCCAGGACGGCGGGCTGGTGTCGGCGCTGCTGATCTGGGGGCTGGACAGCGGCCGCATCGAGGGCGCCCTCACCTCGCGGCTGTCGACCAGCAGGCGCTGGGACTGCGAGCCGTTCCTGGCCACCAACCGGGCAGAGGTGCTGGAGTCCGCCGGTTCCCGCTACACCTACGCGGCCAACCCGCTGGCCATGAAGGAAGCGGAACGGCGGGGGCTCAAGCGCCTTGCCCTGGTCGGCATGAGCTGCCAGGCGTCGATCAACGGCACCCTGCTGGCCCGCCGGGTCAACAAGTACGCCCGGCGGATCGAGCTCACCATCGGCCTGCTCTGCTCCAAGTCGTTCGAGTACGAGGGCATGCGGCGGATCGTCTCCGAGGACTACGGCATCCCCCTCGAGGACATCGCCAAGGTCAACATCAAGGGCAAGTTCCAGGTGTGGCGGCGCTCGACCGGCGAGCTGGTGGAGATTCCGCTGAAGCGCATGCAGGAGGCCACCCGCCAGGGGTGCAAGCTCTGCCCCGACTTCGCGGCCGAGCACGCCGACCTGGCCACCGGCGGTCTTGGGCAACGCAACGGCTGGACCTTGACGGTGGTCCGCACCCAACGCGGTGAGGACTGGCTGCGGGAGGCGGAGGCTGCCGGGGTGGTCACGGTGCGGCCAGGCCAGGAGGACCCCGCCGCCGTGGCGCTGATGGCCAAGCTGGCGGTCCGCTCCCGGCAGCGCTGGCCGGCGGGGCTGGCGGCCGACGGCCACGGCGCTCCAGGGCTGCTGCCGGTGGTGCAGGTGAGCTCGGGCGGCACGCCGCCTGCGTGACCGCCGCTACCGAGCAAAACTCGGTAGAAGCTCCGAAGTTGTGACACAGCGTCACGCCATTCGTCGCGAACATCCTGAGAAGGTCGCCGCTGCCCCGTTCAGCTCGGACGATGCCTGCTGCCTGCCCTGGTCGCCCTGCCATCACGGTGGAGCCCGGCCGATTTGCAGGGGTACGGCTGGAAAAAGATAGGCTTTCTCGCCGCCGCCGAGCTAGGCCGACCCCGGGCTTCGGGGAGGGGGACCCATGGCCACGGATCGGGATGCGCAGCGGCGGGAGTTGGAGGAGATCCGGCGCAAGTTCACCGAGACGGGCGCCCGCATGGGCTCGATGTTCGAGCCAGCGACGGACGTCCACGAGGACAAGGACGAGGATGTCCGGGTCCCCCAGCCGGCGTTGCCCGCCCCCCAGCAAGCAGTTCCCGGGCCGCGGCCGTCTCGGCTTGCGGTGGCCGCCATCGTCCTGGCGCTGCTGGTCGGTGTCGGGCTCGGCTACGCCCTGCCAGGGCCGCGGGCCGAGCGTGCGGCGCCACCCCAGCCGCCAGCCACCGCCGCGCCGGCCCCCATCCGGGCTGTGCAGACGCGGACGGTGACTAGCGTGCCGTCCTCGTGCCTGGAGGCGGCCCGCA
>DASYRU010000347.1:0-6680 GCA_036004165.1 Actinomycetota bacterium | reverse complement strand
GCCACCAGACCGGACTGGCGGTCCACGTCGAAGACGTCGACCCGGCGGGTCGGGGTGTCCACGTAGTACATCAGGCTCCCGTCAGGGCTCCAGCCGATGCCGTTGCTGATGGTGACGTGGTCGAGGACGGTGACGACGTCGCCGTGCGGGCCGACCCGGTACAGCCGCCCGCCGCCCTCGGCCTCGTCGTAGCGCATCGTCCCGGCCCAGAGCCGGCCGGCGGCGTCCACGGCGGCGTCGTTGCCGCGCCGCCCGTCCTCCGCCCAGGTGGCCAGCCACCGGAAGGCGCCGTCGGCGCCGTAGCAGCCGACCCCGTCGCGCAGGTTCACCACCAGGCCGCCGGCGGCGCGCGGCTTGGCGGCGCCGACGTGCTGCGGCGTGCGCAGCGGCCGGTCGCGGCCGCTGCCGGGATCCAGACGGTGCACCTCGCTGGCCAGGATGTCGACCCAGAGCAGCGTGCCGGTGGCGGCGTCCCAGGTCGGCCCCTCGCCGAGCCGCGCGTCGCTGCGGAACGCCACCTCGAGCCCTTCGGTCATCCCGCCTCCCTCCCGGCTTGCCCGGCCCACCTCGGCAGCCTATTCCAGACCGGCGCGGTTGCTCTGCAACCGCCCGGTCGCGCAGACTACGTGGAATGTCGGGCCGGCTGAGAACGTATGTGGCCATCGTCGTGACGATCGGCTTCACGCTGCTCGCCTTGCTTGCGCTGACCGTCGACGTCGGCCGCCTGCGCGCCAACTGGCAGCTGGTCGCCGTCCTCGGCGCCTCCTTCCTCGTCGGGCAGTTCTTCTCCATCCCGCTCAGCCGCGACCCGCGCGGGCCGGTGGTGCTGCTCAACGCGCCGTTCGCCTTCGCGCTGGTGCTCTACGGCGGCATCGGCGCGGCGGCGCTGCTGCAGGCCGGCGCCACCCTGCTGTCGGGCGTGATGCACCACCGGCCCGCCGGCCGGGTGGCGTTCGTCACCGCCGACCACACCATCGGCCTGGCCGCCGGCGCCGGCGTCTGGATGGTGCTCAGCGGCGGGCAGCCGGTGAGCACCAGCACGCTGCCGGCGATCCTGGTGGGTACGGCCGTGTTCGTGGCCGCCAAGTTCCTGCTGTTCGCCGTCAGGATGCGCCTGGACCCGACCATGCCGCCCGACGTCACCCCCGGCCGGGTGCTGCGCACGGCCGTGGAGGTCACCGCGATGGCGGTGGCGGTGGTGCTCGCCGTGGTGCTGGCCGCCGAGCGGATGGAGCTGCTGCTGGCGGTGCTGCTGCTGCCCAGCCTTGCGGCCTACCTGTTCCTGCGTAGCGAGGCCAAGGCGAACATCGGCCGCGGCGAGGCCGAGCAGACCGCGCGGCGCGAGGCCGACCTGCGCCGCCAGGAGCACGAGCTGCGCCTGCAGCAGCAGGAGGTGGCGCGCAAGCTGCAGGAGACCGACAAGTTGAAGGACGACCTGCTGGCGATGGTCTCGCACGAGCTGCGCAACCCGCTGGCCACCGTCCTCGGCGTGCTGCGGCTGCTCAGCACGGACGCGCCGCTCAGCTCGGCGGAGCGCCAGGAGATGCTGGAGATGGGCGACCGCCAGGCGCAGCGCCTGCGGACCCTGATCGAGCAGTTGCTGCTGGCGGCGCGCATCGAGCGTGGCGAGGGCGGCGCCCCCTCCAGCGGGGCGGAGCCGGTCGACGCCGACGCCGCCGAGCTGGTGCTGCAGGCGGCGACCGAGGCGCGGGCCGGCCACCGCGACCATCCGATCAGGGTGGAGTGCGACGGCGGCCTGCCGGTGCACGTCGCCCCCGACGCGGTCCTGCAGATTCTCGGCAGCCTGCTCGACAACGCCTGCAAGTACTCGCCGGACGGGCGGCTGGTGCGGCTGCTGGCTCTGGGCGACGGCAGCCACGCGGTGCTGGCGGTCGAGGACGAGGGCGCCGGCGTCCCGCCGGCGGAGCGGGAACGTATCTTCGAGCGCTTCACCCGGTTGGACAAGGGCCGCAGCGGGCTCGGCCTCGGGCTGTACATCGCCAGGCAGCTCGCGCGCGCCCAGGGCGGCGACCTGCTGCTCACCGACGCGCGCCATGCCGCCGGCGCCCGCTTCGAGCTGCGCCTGCCGCTGCGCCGCCGCGCCAGCCCGCCGGTGCCGTCGGGCGACGACGGCGCCCCGGTGGCGCGCACGGCCGCCGGCCCGCCCTAGGGCCAGCTCGGCTCGACGGCCGGGATGGCGATGCGGAAGCTGGAGCCGCCGTCGGCGTTGTGCTCGACCCAGACGTTGCCGCCCATGGCGGTCAGCAGCTCCCGCACGATCCACAGGCCGACCCCCAGCCCGGCGGTGTCCCCGGCGGGATGCTCGCCGAAGCGGTCGAACAGCTCGGGGAGCTTGTCCGGCGCGATCCCAGGGCCGTGGTCGTCGACCGCCACCTGCACGGTGCCCGGTCCCGATGACGCCACCACCGCCACCGGGGCGGTGGGCGGCGAGTACTGCAGGGCGTTGCGGACCAGATTGGTTAGCACCTGCGCCAGCCGGTCGGGGTCGGCCCAGGCCCACAGCCCAGGGGCGGCGCTGACCCGGACCCGGTCGGCGCCCAGGTGGTCGAGGTCGGCGACCACGCTCTTGATGAGCTGCTCGATCTCGACCCTGGCGGCGGTGACCGAGATCCCGCCGCTGGTCTCCTTGGCGACCACCATGAAGTCCTCCACCAGGCGGGCCAACCGGCGGGCCTGCCTGCTGGAGGCGGTCAGCAGCGCCAGCTCCTGCGGCTGCAGCCCGACCGGCGTCAGCAGCCGCTCGAGCGTCGCCAACGACCCCAGCAGGGCGGTGATCGGGGTGCGCAGCTCATGGGCGGCCATGGTGGTGAACTGCTGCTGGCGGCGGCGCAGGTGCTCGCTGGCGCCGCGGGCCTCCTCGGCCACCTGGCGGGTCTCGCGCTCGCGGCCGAGCGACTCCACCAGCTTGTCCAGCAGCGGGCGGGTCACCTGCCCGGCGATGCGGGCCTGCCCGGCCGCCGCCCCCCAGATCGCGTCGGCCAGCTCCGCGGCGGAGGCGCCCTTGAGCAGGTAGCCGCGGGCGCCGGCCATCAGCGCCTCGATCACCAGCGACTCGTCCCCGTAGGCCGACAGGATCAGCACGATCACCTTCGGGTAGCTGGCTGCGATCCGCCTGGTCGCCTCCACCCCGTCCATGCGCGGCATCCGCAGGTCCATCACCACCACCTGCGGCAGCGCCAGCCCCACCAGCTCGACCGCCTCCACCCCGTCCGCCGCCACCCCGACCACCTCGATCCCGCCGAGGCGCTCCAGCAGCCGGGCGAGGCTCTCCCTGGTCTCCTCGATGTCGTCGACGACCATCACGCGGACCGGGGGGCCCTCCCGGGCCGCCCCGGATTCCGCCGTGCCCGCCGGGGGCCCCCCAAGGCTCACCTCGGCACCTGCCGGCGGGGGAGGCGCACCCGGATGCTGGTCCCGTCGCCTGGCTCGGAGCGCAGGCGATGGCTCCCGCCGGCCATCTCGACCCGCTCGCGCATGCCGGCCAGACCGAAGTGGCCGGCGCCGACCAGCCCGCTGACCCTGGTCGCGTCGAAGCCGACGCCGTCGTCGCGCACCTGCAGGTCGACCTTCCCGTCGTCGACCCGCAGATCCACCCAGACGTGCGTTGCCTCGGCGTGCTTGGCCACGTTGGTCAGCGCCTCCTGGACCACGCGGTACAGCACGGTCTCGACCTCGGGGTCGAGGCGGATGCCGTCGTCGCTCCGCAACGTGCAGACGGTGCCGGTGTGCCGCTCGAAGGTTTCCAGATGGTCGCGCAGCGCCAGGGTCAGCCCACGCTCGTCGAGCACCGGCGGGCGCAGCGCGGCCATCAGCCGGCGCAGCTCGCCGATCTCCTCGGCGAGGCTGCGCTGCACGCCGGCCAGCAGCTGCCTGGCTTGCCGTCCCGCTTCGCCCTCCAGCGCCAGCTGCGCCTCCTCCAGCCGGTAGCCAACCGCGGTCAGCTGCTGGATCGGCCCGTCGTGCAGCTCGGCGGCCAGCCGGGTGCGCTCCTCTTCGGCGCCCCGCACGGTCTTGTCCAGCAGCTGCTTGCGCTCGGCCTCCGTCCTCCCCAGCTCCTCCACGGTCCCCTGCAGCTCGGCGCCCTGCGTACGGAGCTGGGCGGCGTTGGTCTCGACCATCCGCACCAGACCGGACATGCGCAGGACCACCAGCAGGAACAGCACCATGCAGGCGATGCCGATGATCCAGGTGTCGCCGGACCGCCCCCACGCCGCCTGCAGCACGATCACCGCGGGTGGCAGCAGCGAGGCGCCCGCAAGGAACGCGAGCTGCCCCGTTCCCGACCGTGGCGTGGCGCGGTGGTCGCGCTCGGTCAGCGACCGCATCGACGGGTGCAGGGCGGCGGCGCCGAGCAGCAGGTAGACGGTGAGCCAGCCGGCGTCCAGCAGCGTCCCGCCGAGGCTGTCGAGCCGGTAGAGGCCGTTGAGCTGGAGCGCGGTGTAGGCGGTGTCGGTCGCCAGCAGCACCAGGAGGCTGAGCACGAACAGGTAGAAGGCCGGGCGTCGGAAGCCGACGCCGACGATCAGGCGGGCGGCCGCCGCCAGGACCAGCATGTCCATGATCGGGTAGGCGGCCGACACGACCCGCACCCTGACGGGGACGCCGTGGGCGAGCACGGCCGGCTCGACCAGGAACACCCATGACACCACGCCCACGCCGGTGGCGATGATGGCCGCGTCGTTCAGGCTCACCCGGTCGCTGCCGGGGGTTCGGGCGCGCACCAGCGCCAGCACGCCGGCGATCACCAACGGGTAGTGGCACAGGAAGAGGACGTCCGCCACCGAGGGGTAGGCGTCCGCGCCGCCGTTCAGGTGCAGCGCGTGGAAGGTCAGGTCGGCCACCAGGTAGAGGAGCTGCCCGGCGAGCAGCAGGTACCACGGCGCCAGCCGCTCCGGCCGGTAGCGGCGCACGCCGACCACGATGCAGGCGACCGCGGACGCGCCGATGCCGCCGTACACCAGGAGCCTGGCCACCTCCGCCTGCCGCCAGCCGACGGAGGGGGACAGCAGGTAGGCCAGGGCCACGACCGCTCCGCCCGCGAGGTAGCCGAGCCAGAGCGGCGGTGGCCGTCGCCGGTGCCGAGGCATGCTCCGGTGCCGGCGCGCGGAGGCAGAGGCAACGTCGGACATGGGGTGACGCACCTTCCGGGATAAGTGCGCTGAGGGGGGCATTCTCGACGTCAGCCTGCGAGACTGCAACCTTCCCCACCGTTGCACCTGGCGCCTGCACTTGGCGTCCGGCAGTTGCATTTGCACTTGGCATAGCGGATC
This sequence comes from Actinomycetota bacterium, assembly GCA_036004165.1. Taxonomy (GTDB): domain Bacteria; phylum Actinomycetota; class CALGFH01; order CALGFH01; family CALGFH01; genus CALGFH01. Next base: position 1,389 of record DASYRU010000347.1, on the reverse strand, counting down.
ATGGTCGCGCACCACACCCCCCACGACGTACCCGCCGTACCCGCCAGTCGACTTCGCGAGGTGGGATGACCAACGCGAGCATCGGCACCGGCACCGCCACCGCTCTTCGGGTGCTGGTCGTCGACGACAGCGCACCGCTGCGCAAGCGCGTCCGCTGGGCGCTCGAGCGCGCCGGCCTGACGGTGGTCGGCGAGGCCGTCGACGGCGCCCAGGCCGTCGCCGAAGCCGCCGTGCACCGTCCCGACGTGGTGCTGATGGACCTGCACATGCCCGGGATGGACGGCATCCAGGCCACCCAGGAGCTGCGCAGGCAACAGCCGGACACGCACGTGGTGCTGCTGGCCGGGGAAAGCGACGAAGGGCTGGCCAGCGCCATCCGCACGTCGGGGGCGCATGCCGGCCTTCCCAAGGGAGTCTTCACGGTGGAGCTGGTCGCCACCCTGCGAAGGGTCTGCGGCCAGGCATCGGGAGCTCCCCACGACGACCATGGAGAACGGTGACCAGATGCCCCAAGGTGGATGGCTGACCTACAACGGCGTGCCCGCCAGTCAACTACGCGGCGTCCGCTGGGTGAAGAGCACGCGCAGCAGCGCGCAGGGCAACTGCGTCGAGGCGGCCCAGCTGCCTGACGGCAGTTTCGCGGTCCGCAACTCCAGGCACCCGGACGGGCCGGCGCTGATCTTCAACGACGCCGAGGTCCGCGCGTTCCTCGAGGGCGTCAAGGACGGCGACTTCGACGACCTGCTCCGGTAGCCGGAGGCGACCGGAGCTTCCGTCAGGGTTCGCGGCCGACGCCGGCGGTGTCGAGGATCTTGGTGAGGATCTCCACGGTGTTGTCCGGAGGCGCGCTGCGGACGCAGACGTTCTCCATGACGTGCAGGTACTGGTCGACCTCTTCGCGCTTGTTGAGGTACAGGGCGCTGGTCAGATGCTCCAGGTAGACGGCGTCCGGCAGCTCCTCGTCGGGAAACCGCAGGATGCTGAACGCGCCGACCATGGCGGGGTGCGCGCCGGCGCCGAACGGCAATACCTGAAGGGTGACGTTCGGCAGCTTGGTGGCGTCGATCAGCCGCTCGAGCTGGACGCGCATCACCTCGGTGCCGCCGACCGGCCGCCGCAGCGCCGCCTCGTCGGCCACCGCCCACAGCATCGGCGCGTCCGGCCGCGTCAGCAGCGTCTGGCGGGTCAGCCGCAGCCTGACCCGCCGTTCCACCTCACGTTCCGTCTCCTCCGGCGCCTGGCCGACGCGGGCGCCGCGGATCACCGCCCGCATGTAGTCCTCGGTCTGCAGCAGCCCGGGGACCAGCTGGCCCTCGTAGCTGCGGATCAGCGTCGCGGCCGACTCCAGGTCCACGTAGGCCCTGAACCACTGGGGCAGGATGTCGCTGT
>DASYRU010000346.1:0-11669 GCA_036004165.1 Actinomycetota bacterium | reverse complement strand
CCTGGCCTGCGGGCGCCGCCAGCGCCGGAACGTGCAGGTGATGGTTCCGTCGGCGAGGCCAGCCCAGTGCCTGCGCTCGAACAGCACCGTGCGAGCCTACCGGACCCGGCTAGGAGGTCGGCGGCGGCTCGGTGGTGGTGGTCGGGGTCGCCTCCGCGGTGGTCGGCGGCGCCTCGGTGGTGGTGGTCGCCTCCGCGGTGGTCGGCGGCGCCTCCGTGGTGGTGGGCGCCGCCGCCGTGGTGGTGGTCGTCCCCGTGGTGGTCGGCGGCGCGGTGGTGGTGGTCGGTGGCCGCGTGGTGGTCGGCGCCTGCCGGGTGGTGGACGTCGGCGGCCGGGTGGTGGTCGGCGCGGTCGTCATCGTGGGCGGCGCCGGTGCCACGGTGGTCGGCGGGCCGATCGGCAGGCCCGGCGGCGCGCCCGGCCTTGGCACCCCGGGCACCACCCGCGCCGCGCCCACGTACCCCTCGCGCCAGATCGAGGCGATCTGCACCACCGCACCGGTATGCGGGGCATGCACCATCAGCCCGTTGCCGATATACAGGCCCACATGATGGATCGTGGCGGGGTTGCGTGGGTCGTCGCCGTAGAAGACCAGGTCGCCCGGGAGCAGCGATGGCACGTCCGGGTGCGGCCCGGCGCCCCACTGCGCCACCGAGACCCGCGGGATCCAGACCCCCGCCGCCCGGTAGGCCGAGCTGGTCAACCCCGAACAATCAAAGCTGCCGGGCCCCTCCGCGCCCCACCGGTAGGGGTCGCCCAGCTGCCCCAGCGCCCAGCGGACCGCGGCCCGTGCCGCCGGCCCCGCACGCACCCAGGCATCCACCGAGCCGACCCCGGCCATGTAGCCGGCCCAGGCCGCCCGCCTGGCCGCCTCCGCGCGGGCCTCCTCGGCCTCCAGGTAGCCGGCCAACCGCCGGTCGATACCGTCCAGGGTCGCCTGCAGGCCCTGGATCGCCGCCTGCAGCTCGCGTCGCTCGGCCGTCTGGCGGTGGTGGACCAGCTGCGCGGCGGCCAGCTCGGCGCCGGCCCGCTCGTTCAGCGCGTCCAGCTCGGCCTTGCGCTGGCTGACCTCGGTGACCACCCCGGCCTGAGCCTGCAGGGCGGCCTTCTGCAGCGGCAGCCGGCGCAGCAGGTCCGGTGGGCTGGACCCTCCGAGCAGCTCGGACAGCAGCCACTCGGGGCCCTGCATGTAGACCGCCCGCGCCTGCTCGTTCAGCTTCTGCTGGGCGGCCTGCAGCTCCGCCTGCACCATCTGCTGGCGGGCCCTGAGCCCGTCCAGGCTGCGCTGGAGCTGGTCGCGGCGCTCCCCGGTGGCGTTCAGCCGTTCGGTGAGCCGTTCGACCGCGGCATGCTGCCCGTCCAGCCTGGCCTGCAGCCGCTTCGCCTTGGCGACCAGGGCGTCCCTGGCGGGGGTGGGGTCGGCGGCGGCGCCGGCGGCGGCGGCGACCGTGACGGCGAGGGCGAGCAGGACGGCGACCAGGGCGCGTCGGCCGGGCCGCAACCGCACCCAGCCGCCGTTGGACATCGCTCGCCCCCGATTCGTCCGATCCTGCGGCATCCTACCCGAGTCTGCCGGGTTTGTACCCTGCGGATTACGTAGGCCGGACCGCGCAGACGGGGCTCAGAACTGCTGGCGTTCGGTGGAGCCGGCGAGGGCCAGGGTGGACGCCGCACCGCCGGAGACCGCGCCGGCGATGGCGTCGAACACGCCGGTGCCGACCTCCCGCTGGTGGCGGGTGGCGCTGTAGCCCAGCTCCTCCAGCTCGAGCTCGCGCTGCTGCAGGCGCACGTAGGCGCTCATGCCCTCGCGGGCGTACCCGTGGGCCAGCTCGAACATCGCCGCGTTCAGGGCGTGGAAGCCGGCAAGGGTGATGAACTGGAAGCGGTAGCCCATGGTGGCCAGCTCCTTCTGGAACCGGGCGATGGTCGGGTCGTCCAGGTGGCGCCTCCAGTTGAACGACGGCGAGCAGTTGTAGGCGAGCAGCTTGCCGGGGAAGTGCCGGTGGACCGCCTCGGCGAAGCGGCGCGCGTCGTCAAGGTCGGGCGTGGAGGTCTCGCACCACAGCAGGTCGGCGTGCGGGGCGTAGGCGAGGGCGCGGGCGACGGCGGCGTCCAGCCCCGGCCGGACCAGGTGGTAGCCCTCGGCGGTCCGCTCCCCCTCCAGGAACGGCCGGTCCCGCTCGTCGCTGTCGCTGGTCAGCAAGGTCGCGGCCAACGCGTCGGTGCGGGCGATCAACACCGTCGGCACGCCGGCGACGTCGGCGGCCAGCCGGGCGGCCTGCAGGGTGCGCACGAACTGGCCGGTGGGGACCAGCACCTTGCCGCCCAGGTGCCCGCACTTCTTCTCGGAGGCCAGCTGGTCCTCGAAGTGGATCCCGGCGGCGCCCGCCTCGATCATCGCCCTGGCCAGCTCGTAGGCGTTCAGCGGGCCGCCGAAGCCGGCCTCCGCGTCGGCGACGATCGGCACCAGGAAGCTGCCGCGCTGCCCGCCCTCGACCCGTTCGACCTGCTCGGCGCGCAGCAGCGCGTTGTTGATCCGGCGGATCACCGAAGGCACCGAGTTGGCCGGGTAGAGGCTCTGGTCCGGGTAGACCTGCTCGGCCAGGTTGGCGTCCGCGGCCACCTGCCAGCCGGACAGGTAGATCGCCTCGAGACCGGCCCGCACCATCTGCACCGCCTGCCCGCCGGTCAGCGCCCCGAGGGCCGGCAGGTGGTCGCGCTCGGCCAGCAGCCGCCACAGCCGCTCCGCCCCGTGACGGGCCAGGGAGTGCTCCACCGGCACGCTGGTCCGCAGCCGCAGCACCTCCTCGGCCTGGTAGCCGCGTCGGACGCCCCGCCAGCGGGGATCCGACGCCCATTCCTCGGACAACCTGCGGGCGGTCGGAGATGGCATGGCGGAAGACACCTCCCAGGAATCGCTCCCGGTATTCGATGTGGAATTCCGTCGACCATAGCCCAGGAATCTGCCATCGATCCAATCGTTTGTCGCTATACAGGTCATCGAGAGGGTCGATACCACCAGATCAGCTGCTGTCCAGCCAGGCGCCGGCGGCTGGAGTAGGCTTCCCAGCTGACGTCCCGCAGCCCCTAGAAGGAGCCCAGATGGGCCTACCGAGCGCCTCCCATTCGATCACCATGCGGGTGCACCTGGGCGCCGACCCGCTCGGCATCGGGCGGATCACCACCGCGGTCGGCGAGGCGGCCGGCACGGTGGTGGCGGTCGACATCGTCGAGTCCCATCACGACCTGCTGGTGGTCGACCTCACCTGCAACGCCGCCGACGCCCGCCACGCCGAGGCGATCACCCGGGCGGTCGGCGCCATCGAGGGGGCGCGCGTCCACACCGTCAGCGACCGGACCTTCCTGCTGCACCTCGGCGGCAAGCTGGAGGTCGCCTCCAAGGTGCCGCTGCGGACCCGCGACGACCTGTCCATGGCCTACACGCCGGGGGTCGCAAGGGTCTGCATGGCGATCGCGGCCAACCCGAAGGACGCCCGCAAGCTCACCATCAAGCGCAACACCGTGGCGGTGGTCACCGACGGCTCGGCCGTCCTGGGGCTCGGCAACATCGGCCCGGCCGCCGCCCTGCCCGTGATGGAGGGCAAGGCGCTGCTGTTCAAGGTGTTCGCCGGGGTCGACGCCTGGCCGGTCTGCCTGGCCACCCAGGACACCGACGAGCTGGTCCGCACGGTGGAGCTGCTCGCCCCCGCCTACGGCGGCGTGAACCTGGAGGACATCGCCGCGCCCCGCTGCTTCGAGGTCGAGCGGCGGCTGCGCTCCTCGCTGGACATCCCCGTCTTCCACGACGACCAGCACGGCACCGCGATCGTGGTGCTGGCCGCCCTCACCAACGCCCTGCGGGTGGTCGGCAAGAAGCTCGCCGGGACCCGGCTGGTGCTGTCGGGCGCCGGCGCCGCCGGGGTGGCGATCATCAAGATCCTGCAGGCCGAGGGCGCCGGCGAGATCATCGCCTGCGACCGCGCCGGCATGCTCCACCCCGGCCGCGAGGGCCTCGACGACAGCAAGCGGTGGGTGGCCGAGAACACCAACCCGGAGCGCCGCAGCGGCTCGCTGCGCGAGGCGGTCGCCGGCGCCGACGTGTTCGTCGGGGTGAGCGGCCCCGGCCTGCTCGACCCCGGGGACGTCGGGTCGATGGCCGACGACGCGATCGTGTTCGCCCTCGCCAATCCCGACCCCGAGGTCGACCCGGCCGGCGCCCGCCGCCACGCCGCGGTGGTCGCCACCGGCCGCAGCGACGAGCCCAACCAGATCAACAACGTGCTCGCCTTCCCCGGCGTCTTCCGGGGGGCGCTCGACGCCGAGGCCCGGTCGATCACCGAGTCCATGAAGGTGGCGGCGGCCAGGGCGATCGCCGGCTGCGTCCACGACGACGAGCTGCGCCCCGACTACATCGTCCCGAGCGTGTTCGACCGCGCCGTGGCCCCGGCGGTGGCCGACGCCGTCCGCCACGCCGCCGAAGCGACGTGAGCGGCGCGGCCGGCGCGCCAGGGATCGACCGGGACCGGGTGACGGCCTGGCTGCAGGCCGAGGTCGGAGGGGTGCGTCCGCCGTTCCGGTTCCAGCTGATCCCCGGCGGCCACTCCAACCTGACCTACCGGGTGAGCGACGCGGCCGGCGCCGCCTACGTGCTGCGCCGCCCGCCGCTGCGCGGCGTGCTCCCCTCCGCCCACGACATGGCCCGCGAGCACCGCATCATCGCCGCGCTGGCGGCCACCGCGGTGCCCGTGCCCGCCGCCCTCGGGCTGTGCGAGGACCCGGCCGTCACCGGCGCCCCCTTCTACGTCATGGCCCACGTCGACGGCGTCGTCCCCCGCGACGAGGCGACCGTGGCCGCGGCCATGGACGAGCGGGCGCGGGCCGCGGCCGCGGCGTCACTGGTCGACGCCCTGGTCGCCCTCCACCAGGTCGACCCCGACCGGGTCGGGCTCGGCCAGCTCGGCCGTAGGGAGGGGTACCTGGAGCGTCAGCTCGGCCGCTGGAAGCGCCAGCTGGAGCAGTCGCGCACCCGCGAGCTGCCGGCCCTCGACGAGGTGCACCGGCGCCTGGCGGCGTCGGTCCCCGCCCAGGTCGGGCCCGCCCGGATCGTCCACGGCGACTACCGGCTGGACAACACGATCCTCTCCCCCGCCGGGCGGGTCCTCGCCGTGCTCGACTGGGAGCTGTGCACCCTCGGCGACCCGCTGGCCGACGTCGGCCTGCTGCTGGTCTACTGGAACCAGCCTGGCGACGTCCTGCCGCTCGGGTCGGCGCCCACCGCGCTGCCAGGCTTCCCGGCACGCGCCGGGGTGGCGGCCGCCTACGCCGCCCGGTCCGGCCGCGACCTCGGCCAGCTCGACTACTACCTGGCCTTCGGCTACTGGAAGCTGGCCGTGATCCTCGAGGGGGTCCACGCCCGCTACGCGGCCGGCGCCTACGGCACCGACGACGACGCCTGGCGGTCGTTCCCCGGCGTGGTCGTGGAGCTCGCCGACCGCGCCCTGCAGGCCACCGCCAGCGCCGGCCGCTGACCGGGCGCCGTCAGCGGCGGCGCAGCTCGCTGGGCTCGGCGGGGGCGACCATCGCGGCCAGCTGCTGGTCCCGGAACCACGGCCGCAGGGTCAGGTGGGCGGGGGGCAGGTGGCTGTAGAGCAGCACCCCCTGGCCCGCCGAGATCCAGCGCAGCGCCTCCGCCGGCGAGGCGTAGCGGGAGCGGGCCGACTCGCCCTCCCGTTCCTTGCCCGCCTTCGCCAGCGCCGCCGGCGTGGCCAGGTGCCGGATCGTCTCGTCCTCCAGCAGGTGGGAGAGCAGACCGAGGGTGGGCTGGTCGGTGACGCCGCTGAGGATCACCTTGGCACGGTGGTTGGCGAACACCGCCTCGGCCCGGTCGTCGTAGCGGGCCTGCATCTGGCCGAGGTGCCGGAACGCGGTCAGCAGCTGCACACCGTGGCCGGCGGCGCTGGAGGCGTATAGGTCCAGCTGGGGCATCGCCGCCGAGTTGGCGGCGTCGTCCAGCACCACCAGCAGCGCGGGATCGATCGGCGCCCCCCGCTCGCGGGCGCGCTCGTAGGCGAGGTCGATGACGTCCTGGAGCAGCGCGACCGCCAGCGGGCCGAGCCGCCGCTGCTCGTGGGCGGGCACGCTCACGTAGGCGGTGTTGGCCACCCCGTCGAGCAGCCGCTCGGCGCTGAACTGGGTCGCCACCGAGGCCTCCTTCACCGACGGGTCGGTGTAGGCGGCGATCACGCCCAGCGCGCTGGTGTAGACCTGGCTGCGGCGCTGCTCGGACAGCGACCAGATCGACTGGAAGGCGTCGGCGGCGGCCGGCTCCCCGGCCACGTTGAGGGCGGCGTTGACCTCAGAGCGGTCCTGCCGCTGGGCCCAGCGGAGCACGTCGACCATCGAGCGCGCCGAGATGGCGGCCGCGAACAGCATGGCGGCCAGCACGTTGGTGCTGGCGCCCGGCATCGGATCGGCTTCCTGGGCCGACTGGCCCGCCAGGCGCGCCGCGTTCACCAGCGACAGCGCTGTCCGGTAGGCGCCCTCCCAGGTCTCGCAGCGGGGCAGCGGCGACCAGGTGTTGGCTTCCATCCCGGTCGCGCCGGCCGGGTCGTACAGGTACACCTCTCCCTTCTGCCAGCGCCGGGCGATGGTGGAGCGGATCAGGTCCGGCTTGACGCAGGCGGCCAGCACCGGCCCGTCCCATTCCAGCACGGCCGGGATGGTCAGGCCGCTGGTCTTCTGGCTGTTGGTCGGCCCCAGCGCGATCACCGACTGCAGCGGCTCGGCGGCGACCAGGCGGCCGTTGACGCGACCGAGGGTGACCCGCCATGGCGTCGGGCCGCGGATGTACAGGTCGCGGAACAGCTGGGGGCGGGCCCAGCCGGCCTGGTCGGTCTGGTCGGGCGCGGAGGTCGCCCGTTTCACGTCGGAGACCGTGCCCATCCGCCGGCGCAGCGCCCGCATCGCCGAGCTCAGGAAGATCCAGGCCGCGACCAGGACCGCCAGCAGCACCGCGAAGGTGGCCCAGAACATCACCGGGCCCGGTAGCAGCTCCCGGTCGCCCTTCGGCCAGGCGGCGGCCGGGTTGGCGGGGTGGCGCGGCACCTGGGTGACCACCCGCGCCATCTCGCTGGCCGAGACGCTCGGCCACGTGCCGGAGTGGACGAAGCCGGCCACCTCGCCGGTCAGCCACAGCATCACGCTGGTGCCGAGCACCAGGGCGATCGCGGCCAGCAGCATCTGCTCGAATGGCTCCTGGCGGCGCACCGCCGGCCGCACGCTGCTCATGACACGGAGTCGGCGGCTTCGGGTGGTTCCGTGGTCATCCAGGGGGCCGACCGTGGGCCCATGTTGGCGTCGGTGTCGACGATCACCCGCTCCAGCACCGGGTCGATGCGGTGCTGGACGATGAACGAGCGCCGCCCGACCCGCCACAGCGCCTCCCCACGCTCCAGCATGGGGATCTGCTCGACCTCGGTCTGGGTGAGGCCGAGCAGCTCGCGGGCCTGCTCCACCTCGCCGGGCGTCTGCCGGTAGATCACCCGCGTCTCCGAGTCCTCCAGCAGGCCCTTGGCGAGCTGCACCTGCTCGCTCGACTGGTCGCCGGCGGCGGTCAGGTCGGAGAGGCGGTGCATGACGGCGATGTTCTGCACCCCGTACTGGCGTGCCAGCTTCCAGCTCTCCCGCAGCCAACGGGCGATCGCCAGGTGCCGCAGCACCACCCAGGCCTCGTCGAGCACCACGATGCGGCGCACCCCGTCGTTGCGCGCCCACGAGCCCTGCAGCCAGGCGGCCGTGCAGGCCATCAGGATCGGCCGCGCCTCGTCCTTGACCTCGCGCAGGTTGAACACCACCAGCCGGCCGGAGAGGTCAAGGCCCGGCGAGGTGGGCCCGTCGAACATGCCCCGCAGGTCGCCGGCGCCCATCCGCCGCAGCGACAGGGCGAGCTGGCGGCCGTCCTCGGCCAGCCGGGCGGTGGAGGTGCGCAGCTCGTGGGCGGTGGCGTCGGACGGCTCCAGCAGCCGGCTCACCACCTGCGGGATGATCGGATGGCTGTTGCGGTTGCCTGCCTCGATCACCGCCTCGTAGTGGGCCCGCTCTAGGCAGGCATCCTCCTCCGGTCGCAGGTTCCGCCCCAGCATCACCGCGGCGATCGACCGCAGCAGCGCCAGCTGCGCGTCCCCGCCGATCATCGGGTCCAGCGGGTTCAGCCGGAGGTTGCCGCCGCTGGTGAAGCGGATCGGCTCCACCCCGCAGGTGGCGGCCAGCTGATCGTATTCGCCCTTGGGGTCGATCACCCACGCGGTCCGCCCGAACAGCAGCTGCCTCCAGGTGAAGGTGTTGTGCACAATGATGTCGTTGGCGACGAAGCAGGCGGTCGGTTGCACGGTGAGGTCGTAGACGTGGCGCTCGCCGGCGTCCTCGATCGACACGATGCGGTCCCAGAAGACGTCGGAGTCAAGTAACCAACGGTACCTCTCGATGATCCCGTAGACCTGGCAGAACGCGCGGAAGGCGGGCCGGTTGATCCTCCCGGTGCTGAGGTTGAACAAGTGGCTGAACTGAAAGCGCCATGAGGCGCCGAGTGCCTTCTCCACCTGCCGGAAGCGTGCTGTGTCGAACCGTCCGTCCGGGCGCTTGGCGGCCGCCGCCAGTTCGGCGCGGAGCTGCGCGGAAGCCGACGGCGCGCCGCAATTGGACTGCACCGGCCGGGTTCGTGTCGCGCACATCGCGGCGAGCTTGGCGCGCTTGCGTCCCCATAGCGGGATCTCGTCGAGAAAGGTTCTCTCGCATTGGGAGTAGACGCGGAGATTCCAGGCGGCGAACGGCCGGTCGCCGATGGCGGTCCGGTGGAAGCGGACGCGGCTCTGGATGCCAAAGCGAAGCAATAGGTGCTGGATCTGCCGAACCATCCGCTCCGACGCCAGCGTCAGCTCGACACCCGTCTTGCTGACACAGCCGTCGCACATCCAGAAGACGGCCAAGAAGCGGGCAAGTTGGTCGGCCGGCAGGCGGAATACGGACTCGGGAATGACCTTGTGCTTCGACAGGGCGCGCTCCACACCGTGGCGGCGGAGCAACGTCGCCGCTGCGCCACGGCGGCTGGCGTGGCCGGGGGCGTACCGGCGAGGCTGACCCTTCACGTTGCCGTTCCGCGTCCTTGTGGCGGTAAGGGTCGGCGCGCCGCAACCGCACCCACAGGTGCCGTCGGCTGGCTCGTTGAAGACAGCGTGACCGGTGAGCGCGAAGTCGTACCGGCCTACGTGCCGCACCTGGAATCCCAGGTGTCGGCCGGCGGCCCGCATGCGCTCGATGATCTGGGGTTCGTCCGACGTGAACCACACCCCGCCCGTCTGCGAAGGCACGTAGCAGCCCTCAGCGAGGATGACGGCGAGGACGTCGACCTCCTCGTCGAGGATGCGGACCGGTTCCTCAGGGAACGGCACCCGCGCCGGCAGGGCGGCCGTCTCCCCGACCTCGAGGCCGTCGGCTCGCCGCCACCCGTCCGGCATCAAGAAGGGGTGCTCGGGTGTGGTCGTTACCGACCGTCCTGAGGCGAAGGTGATGCGTAGGCACGGAGAGATGCCGGCGTCCACCTTTGCGGTAATCGGCACCGCCTGGATACGACGCCGATCCTCCAGCGTGAGGACGCGGTCGACCTGCGGATCCTTGCAGAATTCCGCGATCGTCCGCGGCACCCCGGTCCTGGGATCGACGACCTCGGTATCTTCGTCGAGGCACTTCACCAAGCTCGATTTCGCGTAGCCAATCTGACCGATCACGAGCATGTTCGGACCGGTAATCTCTTTGCCATAAAGCGTCCACGCGTCGTAGCAGAACGAGCCGCCGAAGACGTCGCGGCCGATGTAGACACCTTCGCTGCCTAAGCCGCCCTCGGAAATGAACGGATAGATCGCCTGCAGGTGGGCGGTGGTGACCCGGTGCGCGGGCCGGCGTGGCTTGACCCTCACTTCAGACCCCGGCCCATAGGGAGTGTGTAAGAAAACGTGAGTTCCTGTTCGCCGTCGCAGCGTTGCAGCTCCAGGCGGGACTGGCCGGCGGCGTGCTCGACCTCGCCGCAGGCCTCGGCGAGGGCCTCGGGGTTGTCGGCGGTGACGGTGATGTAGCCGGAGAAGCGCACGTCGGCGTGGCCGTCGGCCAGCTCCTGCTCGCGCCGGGAGACCGCGTCGGCCTGGTTGCGGCGCTTGGCGGTGCCGAGGAAGCCCAGCTTCTGACGCAGCTCCTCGTCGGCCACGTCGGCGGTCTTGGCGAACCCCACCGCCCGCATCGCCTTCAGCGGCGGCACCGGCTCCATGGTGACCGAGACGGCGCGCATCGAGCGGGTCTGCACCAGCAGCGGCGCCAGGAAGTCGGGACCGACGTCCATCCTCGGCCACTCGGCGATCCAGTAGGTGGCGTGGACGACGTCGTTGGTCCGGTAGAAGCCCCAGCGCTCCTCGGTGCGCAGCGGCCAGGCGTTGCGGGGCGAGACGCCCTGCTGGCGGTCGGGGTCGACGCTGCCGAGGATGGCCAGGTTGGCGCGGGCGTGCGGGTCGTAGGCCAGCCGGATGGTGGCGGCCAGCCGGCGCGGACCGAGCGCGTGCAGCACCTCGACCTCGGCCGACTCAAGCCGCCGCGCCATCGTGTCCAGCTCCCTGGCGAGCACCAGGCAGGCGCCGGTGTCCTTGCCGCCGGCCTGCTTGACCGCGCGGCCGGCCTTGCTCGCGTTGAGCTGCAGGACGACGAACAGCTCGTGCTGCTCGGTGACCGGGGCGGCCGCGTGGGTCAGGCGCAGGTAGCTCTGCAGCGGCAGGGCGTCGAGGCCGATCGAGGGGTCGATCGCGTCGCGCAGGTAGCGGCTAAGCGCGTCGGGGTCGTCGGGGGCGGTCCGCTCGATCCACTGCACCCGGCTGATCGGGCTGCCCTCGCGGGCAAGACCGGCGATCACCCCGGCCCAGCCGGCCAGCCGGTGGGCCTTGTCGGCCGGGTCGAGCAGCACGAACGAGCGGGCCCTGGCCTGGATCACCGCCGAGTAGGTGCCGGCGGCCCGGTCGGCGAGCACGCCAAGCTCGACCCCGCGGAACGGAAACGAGAGCAGCTCGACCTTGCCGATCGAGTCGGGCAGCTTGACGGGCTCGTCCCCGCCCTCGAAGCGGGTGCCCGCCTCCGGCGCGCCGGAGCGAAAGCGGTGCCGCCCGGACGCCCGGCGGAACAGGAAGATACCGACCACGGGGACCCATTCGTTGAGGGTGCGGCCATGCAGCGGCACGAAGGTACCAAGCCCGCCCAGAGCGAGCAGCACGACGCCCAGGCCCAGCCCGGAGCCGCTGCGGAGGGCCTGCACCACCAGGATCGTGGCGAACACCGCCACGGCGAGCACCAGCAGCTGCCCGGGGCGCAGGCTGCCGACCCAGCCGCGGCGCTCCAGCGGCCCGAAGCGGTAGCGGATCTCCAGCGGGCTACGCATCCGGTGCTCGCTCGCTGGACAGCTCTGGCAGCTTCAGCGGCTTGGTCGCGGCGGCGCCGCCGCCGCCGTTGCCGCCGGCGTTGGCCGGCGCGGGCCGCGGGGCGGAGGAGCGGATGGTCGGCGTCGCCGCGGAGTCGCCGCCGGACTCGCCGAGCGAGCTCATCGCCGCGAAGCTGGAGGTGGCGCGGTTGCGGGCGCCGGC
>DASYRU010000345.1:0-7715 GCA_036004165.1 Actinomycetota bacterium | reverse complement strand
GGGGTGGAGGTGTCCAGCCCGAGCACCTTCGGGGTCGACCCGGCCGGCGAGCTGTACGTCGCCTCCCTTGGCGGCCCGCTGTACCGGATCGCCCCGGCCTGAGCGGACGGTCAGGGGCCGCTCCGGTCCGGATCACGCCGCCGTCTCACCCACCAGGAGGGCCGCGCCCTTGGCGCCGGCGTAGTCGCCGAGGGCGCCGAGCAGGACCTTCAGCGGTGAGGGTCGCATGAACAGGTGGGGGACCATGGCCGTCTCGATCCGGCGGACGAAGGGCTCGCCGAGCTTGTCGCCGAGGCCGCCGCCGATCAGCACCGCCTCGACGTCGACCAGGTTGACCGCCGAGGCGGTCGCCGCCGCCAGCGCCTGCACGGCCCGTTCGATCAGCTCGTGGGCGAGCGGGTCGCCGGCGTCCAGCGCCGCCTTGAACACCCCGCTGGACATCCGCGCCCGCCCGAGGCGCTCCTGGATCGCCAGCAGCTCGGTGGGCCGCCCTGCCGCCACGGCCGCTCGTGCGGCCCGCTCCATCGCGACCCGGCCGGCGTAGGCTTCCATGCAGCCACGCCGCCCGCAGGGGCAGACCTCGCCTCCCTCGACCACCACCATGTGCCCGATCTCGCCGGCCGCCCCGTGGGCGCCAGGGTGCAGCCGGCCGCCGAGCACCAGGCCGCCGCCCACCCCGGAGCCGACGAACACCGCCAGCAGCTGGTCGAAGCCCTTTCCGGCGCCCAGGTGGTGCTCGGCGAGGGTGGCGACGACCACGTCGTTGTCGACCCGGACGTCGGCGACGCCGAGCGCGTCGCCGACCAGCGGGCCGAGCGGCACCGGCTCCTCGAAGCCGGGCAGGTTGGCGGCGCCGTAGACGTCGCCGGTCTTGGCGTCCGGCCGCCCAGGTGAGCCGATCCCGACCCCGGCCAGCTTGGCGACCGGGACCTTGGCGTCCTTCGCGGCCGCCCTGACCACGTCGGCGATCTCCTGGACCACCGCCGCCGGCCCGCCCTCGGTCGGCGTCCTGCCCCTGGCCTCGCCGAGCAGCTTGCTGTGCTGGTCGACGACCACGCCCTGGACCTTGGTGCCGCCGAGGTCCACTCCCGCCACCGCTCGCATGCCGTGATGCTGTCCGACCCCGCCGAACCCGTCAACGCCCACCCGCAGGGGCGAACCCGCGAAGCTCGCTCCGATGTCAATCAAGGTTGACAGAACCCGTCGTGTCAACCTAGGATGACGTCTCGTCAATCTGGAGGAGTCGCGGCGGCGGCCTCCTCCGTCAGATGGACCGGCGAATCGGCGCAACGGTTGACGAATCCCGCTTGCAAGGTCGCGTAGGCTCGCCGAGGACAACGGTGCGAGGACAGGAACGAGAAGGGACACCTGCGATGACATCTGGCGTCGTGCCAAGCGACACCGAGACCCTCGCCGCCCGGGCGATCGAGGTGACCAAGGTCTACGGCCAGGGTCAGACCGCGGTGCGGGCGCTGGACAACGTCTCGGTCGAACTGCCGAGCGGCCGGTTCACCGCCATCATGGGCCCCTCCGGGTCCGGCAAGTCGACCCTGATGCACTGCCTGGCCGGCCTCGACCGGATCACCTCCGGACGGATCTTCATCGGCGAGGTCGAGCTGAACACCCTGTCGGAGCGGGAGCTCACCCTGCTGCGGCGTGACAAGGTCGGCTTCGTCTTCCAGGCCTTCAACCTGCTGCCGACGCTGACCGCCGCCGAGAACGTCGAGCTGCCGCTCGCCATCGCCGGCCGCAAGCCGGACCGCTCCTGGGTCGACCGGGTGATCGACGCGGTGGGGCTGCGCGACCGCCTCGGCCACAAGCCCGCGGAGCTGTCCGGCGGCCAGCAGCAGCGGGTGGCGGCCGCGCGGGCGCTGGCGTCCAAGCCGGCGATCGTGTTCGCCGACGAGCCGACCGGCAACCTGGACTCGGCGGCCAGCGCCGAGCTGCTCGGGTTCATGCGCCGTTCGGTGGACGAGTACGACCAGACGATCGTGATGGTCACCCACGACCCGAACGCGGCCGCCTACGCCGACCACGTGCTGTTCCTGGCCGACGGCCGGATCGTCGACGAGATGGCCAACCCGACCGCCGAGAAGGTGCTCGACCTGATGAAGAAGCTGGGGGGCTGAGCGGGGCATGTGGAACGCCACCCTGAAGGGCCTGCTGGCCCACAAGCTGCGGCTGGCCGCGACCGCCCTGGCGATCGTGCTCGGGGTCAGCTTCGTGGCCGGCACCTACGTGCTCACCGACACCATCACCGCCACCTTCGACCAGCTCTTCAAGCAGGTCACCGAGGGCGTCGACGTGGCCGTCCGCTCCCAGGAGACGTTCGGCAGCCTGCAGACCGGGGAGACCCGCGACCCGATGCCCGCCTCCCTGCTGGACAAGGTCAAGGCGGTGGACGGGGTCAAGGTGGCCGAGGGGAGCGTCACCGGCTTCGCCCAGTTCATCGGCAAGGACGGCAAGCCGGTGACCACCGGCGGCGCGCCGACCCTCGGCGTCTCCATCGGATCGGCCTCGGAGTTCACGGCCGGCTCGACCATCCGTTCCGGACGGCGGCCGAGCGGGCCGAACGAGGTGGTGGTGGACGCCAAGACGGCCGAGGACGCCGGCTTCAGGGTCGGCGACCGGGTCAAGGTGCTGCTGCAGGGCCCGGCCCAGACCTTCACCATCAGCGGCATCATCGGCTTCGGTGAGGCCGACAACCTCGGCGGGGCCACCCTGGCCGGCTTCGACCTGCCCACCGCCCAGAAGGTGCTGAACCGGGAGGGCAGGTTCGACGAGATCGACGTGGCCGCCCAGGACGGCGTCAGCCCCGAGCAGCTCCGCGACCGCATCCGGGCGGCCGTCGACCCCAGGTACGAGGTCCTCACCGGCACCGAGCTGGCCGAGTCCTCGGCCGCGGAGATCAACGACACCATCGGGCGCTTCCTGTCCACCGCCCTGCTGGCGTTCGCGTTCGTGGCCCTGCTGGTCGGCGGCTTCCTGATCTTCAACACCTTCACGATCATCATCGCCCAGCGCACCCGCGAGCTCGCCCTGCTCCGCTGCCTGGGAGCCAGCCGCCGTCAGGTGCTGGGCTCGGTGCTGCTGGAGTCGGTGGTGGTCGCGGTGGTCGCCTCGCTGATCGGCCTCGGCCTCGGCGTGCTGATCGCCATCGGCCTGCGCGCCCTGCTGAGCGGCTTCCTCGGCGCCGACCTGCCCTCCACCGCCACCCAGTTCGAGCTGCGCACCGTGGTGGTGTCGCTGCTGGTCGGCCTGGTGGTGACCGTCCTGGCGGCGCTGCTGCCGGCGCTGAAGGCGACCCGGGTGCCGCCGGTGGCCGCCCTGCAGCCGGAGACGGCGTTCGCGCCGACCGGCTTCCGCAAGCGCCGCATCGTGATCGGCGTGCTGATCACCGCCGCCGGGGTGGCGCTGCTGCTGGCCGGACTGTTCCGCTCGGAGGGCAACCGGCTGATGAACGTCGCCGCCGGCGCGCTGGTGGTCTTCTTCGGCGTGGCGATCCTCAGCCCGCTGATCGCCCGCCCGCTGGCGCGGGCGATCGGCTGGCCGTTCGCCAAGGCGTTCCGGCTGCCGGGCAGCCTGGCCCGCCAGAACGCCATGCGCAACCCGCGCCGGACCGCCTCCACCGCGGCCGCCCTGATGATCGGGCTGGCCCTGGTCGCCTTCGTGAGCGTCTTCGCCGCCTCCATCAAGGCGTCGACCAGCAAGATCCTGGACGAGAGCGTCTCGGCCGACTACATCCTGAGCACCGACAACTTCCAGCCGTTCACCCCCGAGGTGGCCAAGCGGCTGACCGAGCAGCCCGAGCTGGACGCGGCCGCCGGCATCCGCCTCGGCGTCTGGAAGCTCAACGGGGCGAACAAGCAGCTCTACGGCGTCGACCCGATCGCCTACGAGCAGGTGGTGCGCACCGAGGTCACCGCCGGCAGGCTCGCCGACCTGGCCGGCGGCGGCCTGGCCGTCAAGGACACGGTCGCACGGGCCAACGGCTGGACGGTGGGGGAGACCGTCCCGATGGAGTTCCCCCGCACCGGCGTCCAGCAGGTCCCGGTCAGGGCCATCTACAAGGACAACAGCATCAACGGCGACTACCTGCTGTCCCTGGCCGACTACCAGGGCGACTACACCGACCAGCAGGACTTCCAGGTCTACGTCAAGGCCGCGCCAGGGGTCGCCCCGGCGGCGTCGCGGGCGGCCGTCGACCGGGTGACCGCCGCCTTCCCCAACATCACCGTGCGCGACCAGGCCGAGTACAAGGCGGAGAACGCCAGGCAGATCGACCAGCTCATCAACCTGTTCTACTCGCTGCTCGGCCTCGCCGTGCTGATCGCCCTGTTCGGCATCGTCAACACCCTGGCGCTGTCGATCTTCGAGCGGGTCCGCGAGCTCGGCCTGCTGCGGGCGGTCGGGGCCACCCGCCGCCAGCTCCGCTCGATGATCCGCTGGGAGGCGGTGATCATCGCCGTCCTCGGCGCGGTCCTCGGCCTTGCGGTCGGCCTGTTCTTCGGCTGGACGGTGGTCCGCGCCCTCCGCAGCCAGGGCATCACCGAGTTCACCCTGCCGGTCGGCCAGCTGGTCGGCTTCGTGCTCGCCGCCGGGGTGGCCGGCATCCTCGCCGCCATCCTCCCCGGCCGCCGGGCCGCCAAGGTCGACATGCTCCGCGCGATCACCACCGAATAGGCCCCTCTTGGGCCGGAGGGGTCCGGGGAACCCCGAGGGGTGCCCCGGTCGGTCGGGCGCGAGGCGGCCCCGGGATTTCCCGGGGCCGCCTCCTCGCCTGCCCGACCCGGCGATGGGAGACTCCGCCCATGCGCAAGCACGACACCACTGCCGCCCTGGGCGAGAGCGACGTGGACGCCGACCCGATCGTGCAGTTCGGGCGCTGGTTCGACGACGCCAGGCAGCGCGGGCTGCTGATGCCGGAGGCGATGACGCTGGCCACCGCGACCGCCGACGGGCGCCCCTCCGCCCGGATGGTGCTGCTGCGCGGCTACGACCAGCGCGGCTTCGTCTTCTACACCAACTACGACAGCCGCAAGGGCGCCGAGCTGGCGGCCAACCCCGTCGCCGCCCTGGTCTTCTGGTGGGGGGAGCTGGAGCGCCAGGTCCGGGTCGAGGGGCGGGTCGAGCGGACCAGCAGGGAGGAGTCAGAGGCCTACTTCCGCACGCGGCCGGTCGGCAGCAGGCTCGGGGCGTGGGCGTCGGCCCAGAGCCGGGTGATCCCCGGCCGGGCCGTGGTCGACCAGCGCTTCGCGGAGCTGGCCGCCAGCCATCCCGGCGGCGACGTCCCCCTGCCGCCCTTCTGGGGCGGGTTCCGCCTCCTCCCCGAGGTGGTGGAGCTGTGGCAGGGCAGGCCCAACCGCCTGCACGACCGGCTGCGCTACACCCGCCACGCCGCCGGCTGGCGAATTGAGAGGCTTGCGCCATGACGGCTAGGAGCCGCCTTCGGCGGCAATAGTTCTATTCCGACCGCCGATTTCGGCGGTCGGTCACAATAGGGGGACCTTGAGCGAGGGAGGTCTGGCCGATGGCATCGCCAGAGGGCGTTGAGGTCCGCGGACCCGCGCGGGAGCGGTACCCGGGCATCCTGAGCGACCAGGCGCTCGGGTTCGTGGCCGCGCTGCAGCGGGAGCTGAACCCGACCAGGGAGGCGCTGCTGCGGCGCCGGGCCGAGCGCCAGGCGGAGCTGGACACCGGCGCCCTGCCCGACTTCCTGCCCGGCACGGCGGGCGTCCGCGAGGGCGACTGGCGGGTCGCCCCGGTCCCCGCCGAGCTGGCAGACCGCCGGGTCGAGATCACCGGGCCGACCGACCGCAAGATGCTGATCAACGCGCTCAACTCGGGCGCGCGCGTGTTCATGGCCGACTTCGAGGACGCCAACACCCCGACCTGGCAGAACATGTTCGGCGGGCAGGCCAACCTGGTCGAGGCGATCGACGGCACGATCTCCTTCGAGAGCCCCGACGGCAGGCGCTACCGGCTGAACGACGAGACCGCCGTGCTGATGCCACGGCCGCGCGGCTGGCACCTGCCCGAGAAGCACCTGGTCGTCGACGGCCAGCCGGCGTCCGCCAGCCTGGTCGACTTCGGCCTGTTCATGTTCCACGGCGCCCGCCGCCTGCTGGACCGCGGCAACGGCGTCTACCTGTACCTGCCCAAGCTGGAGAGCCACCTGGAGGCGCGCCTGTGGAACGACGCCTTCCAGCTCGCCCAGGACCGGCTCGGCATCGGCAGGGGCACCGTCAAGGCGACCGTGCTGATCGAGACGATCATGGCCGCCTTCGAGATGGACGAGATCCTCTACGAGCTGCGCGACCACTCGGCGGGCCTCAACGCCGGGCGCTGGGACTACATGTTCTCGATCATCAAGAAGTTCCGCACCCGTCCGGAGTTCGTGCTGCCCGACCGCAACAAGGTCACCATGACGGTGCCGTTCATGCGCGCCTACACCAAGTTGCTGGTCGAGACCTGTCACCGGCGGGGCGCGTTCGCGATGGGCGGCATGTCGGCCTTCATCCCCAGCCGCAAACGCCCCGAGATCAACCAGACCGCCCTGGCCAAGGTCCGCGAGGACAAGGAGCGCGAGTCCGGCGACGGCTTCGACGGCACCTGGGTCGCCCATCCCGACCTGGTCCCGGTGGCGACGCAGGTCTTCGACGCGGTGCTCGGCGAGCGGCCCAACCAGATCGACCGCCGCCGCGACGACGTCAAGGTGACCGCGGCCGACCTGCTGGACGTCAAGGCGACCCCGGGCGAGGCCACCGAGGAGGGGCTGGCCAACGACGTCAACGTCGGCATCCAGTACATCTCCTCCTGGCTGCGCGGGCAGGGGGCGGCGCCGATCTTCAACCTGATGGAGGACGCCGCCACCGCGGAGATCGCCCGCTCCCAGGTGTGGCAGTGGGTGCACAACGGCGTCAAGCTGGCCGGCGGCCAGCTCGTCACCCCCGAGCTGGTCCGCCAGACCGCCGACCAGGAGCTGGAGAAGATCCGCCGGCAGGTGGGCGACGAGTTCTTCTACGGCCAGGGCCGCCCCGACGACTCCAGGGCCATCTTCGAGCGGGTCGCCCTCGCCGACGAGTTCGTCGACTTCCTCACCATCCCCGCCTACGAGTACCTGGATTGACCGTTCCTAGGGGTGAGCAGGAATGAGTCCTACCCAGCGGGTCCGCCGAACGGTCTTGCGGACCTGGGCCCCACTGCTGTTCCACTCGCCGGTGCAGGTCTTCTGCCCTGGGCTGCCTGGTCGCCTCATGGGACAGTGGGATCCGTTTGGTCGGTGCTGGCGGATGGGTAGCTCTCTCCACCGGCCCGCCGGTGATCAGCCGGCAGGCTGCTTCGATCCTCTGGTCGGGCGCAGTCACACCTTCACCGCCACCACCGAACACCGTAACCGTAGCAGGGGGGTGCGACAGGAACGTCCTCACGCGCATTGCCCGCCAGGTGGCAACAGTTGCCACCTTTCGCGAAGGAGGGGCCCAAGATGGACAAGGGCCCTGGGGCTCGAGTAGCCGAAGGCGGCAGCCCCAGATCAAGAATGCCAGCGCTGGTCCGCGAGCTGCAGGCGGTCATCGGGACCGGAGGGGTGATCACCGAGCGCAACCAGCTCCGCACCTACGAGTGCGACGGGCTGGCCGCCTTCCGGGTGGTCCCGAGCGTGGTGGTGCTGCCGGAGACCGCCGAGCAGGCCAGGGGCGTGGTCCGGGCCTGCC
>DASYRU010000344.1:0-9045 GCA_036004165.1 Actinomycetota bacterium | reverse complement strand
GGGGCGAACACCCGGCCGCCGTTCATCCGGGCGATCACGTCCACGAAGCGGACCAGCCTCGGGTCGTCGTCCAGCATGAACACGTTGATGGTCGCGCCCCGCCTGGTCAGCCGGGTCACCTCGGCGAGGGTCAGCTCGATGGTGCGCGGGTCCGGCGGGTACTCGAACCAGGGGAAGCCGTCGGGCTCCAGGTGGGCGGTCGGCTCGCCGTCGGTGACGACCAGCACCACCGGCTCCGCCCCGGGATGGCGGTCGAGGTGCCGCCCGGCCAGCACCAGGGCGTGGTGCAGGTTGGTGCCCTGCCCGACGGCGGGGGCGAGATCCGGCAGGTCGGACTGCCGCACGGTCCTTGCCAGCAGGGAGAAGCCGATGATCTCGAGGGCGTCCTGCGGGTAGCGGGTGGCGACCAGGCTGTGCAGGGCCAGCGCGGTGGCCTTGGCCATCCCCCACGCCTCCCGCAGCAGCATCGAGTACGACTGGTCGACCAGCAGGCACACCGCCGCCGAGGTGCGCCGCTCCGTCTCTTCTACCTCGAAATCGTCCGGGATCAGCGTCACGCCGGCTCGCGGCCGGCCCTGATGATCGGGGGGGCCAAAAGCGCCCCTCCGAGCCCCCCCATGCCCGGCCCGCATCGCGCCCTGCGCGGATCGCCCCGATTCGCCAGCCCGGCGGAGGACGGCGTTGTGGACCGTGCGGACCACGTCAAGCGGCTCCTCGTCGCCGAAGCTCCACGCACGCGAGCTGCCGGCGGGCTCGCCGGCCAGGCCGGCGCCGGCGACGTCGTGGTCGCCGCGCCGCCCCGCCTCCAGGGTGGAGAACACCCGGCGCAGCGCGGCCGCGCCGATGCGCCGGATCGCCTTCGGCGTCAGCTTGAGCTCCCCCTGCTCACGGAGCAGGTAGCCCTGCTCGGCCAGCTCCCGCTCCAGCCGCCGCAGCGTCTCCAGGTCGTCGACCGCCGCGCGGCCGAGGGTCCGCTCCAGCGCCTCACGGTCGACGTCCTCAAGCGACGCGCCCTGGTACCGCTGCCCCAGCGAGGCCTCCAGCGACTCGAGGTCGGCCAGCTCCTCCAGGGCGGTGGTGGCGTCGCCGAGCCCGAGCGGCTGCTCCCCGTCGACCGCTGCGCCCGTGTCCCACCGTAGGTCGGGACGGCGCGCCCGCAGGGAGCGCCCCAGCCGGTCCAGCTCGTATTCGAGCCCGAGGTCGCCGAGGACCTCCTGGGCCAGGCCGGCCAGCTCGGCGCGCTGCTCCGGGGTGAGCGAGGCGGCCAGGCGGCTGGCCGCCGCGGCCCGGCGGGCCAGCGAGTCGACCAGCTCCTCGAGGGTGCGCGGGTTGTCCGGGAACATGTCCCCATAGCGGTCCATGAACTCGTCGAACTGTCGCTGGGTGTCCTCACCGCGGGCGTCGGCCTCCAGCATCGCGTTCAGATCGGCCAGCATGTCGCGGATGCGCTGCAGCTGCTCCGGGCTGGCCCCGGCGAGGGCGTCCCGCATGCCCCTGAACTGGCTGTCGAGCACCTCGCGGCGGAGCAGGTCGCGGATCTGCTGGTAGGTGGCGGCCGCCTCCGGCGAGCGCCAGCGGTAGTCGGCGAGCTGACGGACCGCCCGCGCGGTGTCTGGCGGGAGCTGGTCCAGCTCGGTCTCGGCGAGCCTCGCCTCGTCGGACGGGTCGGGGAACAGCGCCCCGCGCTCCTGCTCGACGGCCTGGTCGAGGAGCTCGCGGACCCGCTCGAGGGTGCCGTCCAGCCGGCCACGCTCACGCAGCCCGCGGCGGCGCTCGCGCACCTGGCGGAGCAGGTCGCGCAGGCCCCTGGTCCCCGGCATGCCGCGCCGCAGCAGGTTGGCGAGCGCGTCGGCCGGCCGGTCGCCGGCCAGCACCCGCTCCCCCAGCAGGTCCAGGGCCTCCCCGACGTCGAAGGGCGGCTCCAGCGGGTCGGGGCCGCCGCGCCAGGCGCCGTAGCGGTAGCTCATCCGCCGTACACCGTGCGCCCGGGAAGCTCCTCCTTGGCCAGACGCTTGGCCAGGTAGAGGCCTTCCATGGCGAACTCGAGCGCGGCGGCGGCCAGGCCGGGCGTCTCGGCGCCGTGGTCGTCGCCGAGGCGGCGCAGCAGCTGGGCCAGCCCGGGCACCGGCCCGACACGGGCCAGCAGCGCCGCGGCGGGCACCAGCTCGCCGGTCTCCACGGTGGCGCCGTCCTCGAAGCGGCCGAGCAGCCCAGACAGGTCGCTGCCGGCCAGGCGGGCCCGCCAGGTCTCGGCGACCGCCCGGCGCAGCAGGTGCTCCAGCAGCTCCAGCTCCCTGCCCTCCTCGAACTGGTCGAACTCGACCTTGCCCTTGGAGACCGGCACGACCGCCGGCAGGTCGACCACCCTGGCGACCGGCACCTCCTCGCCGGTGATGGCCGCGCGCCGCACCGCGGAGGCGGCGACGGTCTCGGCGGCGGCGATGGCGAAGCGGGCCGACACACCGGAGCGGGCGTCGATCTGGGGGGACTCCCGCACGCCGCGGGCGTAGCGGGCGATCACCTCGAGCAGGTGGTCGGGGACCAGCGGCCGGCCGAGGGTCCCCTGCTCCCACCGCAGCACCGCCTCCTGGCGCATCAGGGTCAGCTCGTCGTCGAGGCGCAGCGGGTAGTGGGTGCGGATCTCGGCCCCGAAGCGGTCCTTCAGCGGGGTGATGATGCGGCCGCGGTTGGTGTAGTCCTCCGGGTTGGCGCTGGCGACCAGCAGCAGGTCGAGGGGGAGCCGCAGCTGGTAGCCGCGGACCTGGAGGTCCCGTTCCTCCAGCACGTTCAGCAGCGCCACCTGGATCCGCTCGGCCAGGTCGGGCAGCTCGTTGACGCTGAAGATGCCACGGTTGGTCCGGGGCACCAGCCCGTAGTGGACGGTCTCGGGGTCGCCGAGGATGCGGCCCTCCGCCACCTTGATCGGGTCGACGTCGCCGATCAGGTCGCCGACGCTGGTGTCGGGGGTGGCCAGCTTCTCGCCGTACCGCTCGGAGCGGTGGCGCCAGGCGACCGGCAGCGACGCACCCGACTCCTCCAGCCGGCGGCGGCAGGCCACGCAGGTCGGCACGTAGGGATGGTCGTTGATCTCGCAGCCGGCCACCACCGGCGTCCACTCGTCGAGCAGATGGGTCAGCGAGCGGATCAGCCGGGTCTTGCCCTGGCCCCGCTCGCCGAGCAGGACGATGTCGTGGCCGGCGAGCAGGGCCCGCTCCAGCTCGGGCAGGACGGTCTGGTCGAAGCCGACGATGCCGGGGAAGCGGGGGGTGCCGCCTGCCAGCTGCGCCAGCAGGTTGTCACGGATCTCTTCCTTGACGGCCTTGTGGCGGTGGCCGGAGGCCCGGAGGTCGCCAAGGGTGGTCGGAGGCGGGGCGGTCTCGGCGGTCATGCGCGGTCCTTCTCTGGTGGGGCGAGGCGCTCGCCCCATAGTTGCGCCGCCGCCCCGGTTTCGCACGGGGCGGCTCAGGCGGCGGGCGGGCGGCGCCAGGCGGCGCGGCCCAGGAGCGCGAACGAGCCGAGGAAGCGGCCGGCCAGCTCGCCCGCCCCGCGCTCCTCGAGCACGGCGGCGACCGCCTGCCCGTCCAGCGGGCGGTTGCAGGCGGCCACGTCGAGGGCGACGTCCTCGCGGATCGCCATCAGCTCCCGGTTCAGCTCGTAGGTGGCCCGCTGGGTGACCAGCGCCTCGGCGACCCCCGGGCCGAGCAGGCGGGCCACCCCGGAGGGGTCGGCCAGCGCCGCCTCGACCTCGCCGTAGGCGGCCAGCAGCCGGGCGGCGGTGACCGCACCGATGCCGCGCACCCCCGGCAGGCAGTCGCTGGCGTCGCCCCGCAGGGCGGCGAACGCGGGGTACTCGGCCGGCCCGACCCCGTAGCGGGCCCGTAGCCAGCTCGGCGAGACCTGTTGCATGCGGCTGCCTGTCACCAGGTAGAAGACCTGCACGATGGGGGCGACCAGCGCGAACGCGTCCTGGTCGCCGGTGGCGAGGGCGGCGGCGACGCCGCGTCGCCGCGCCAGCGCCGCCGCGGAGCCGAGCACGTCGTCGGCCTCCAGCCCCGCCGGCACGACCACGCACAGCCCCAGCAGCTGCAGCAGCCCTGGCAGCTCGTCGAGGAGGCCGACCAGGGCGTCGTCCTTGGGCGGGCGGGCCGACTTGTAGCCGGGATGGCGGTCGCGGCGCAGCGAGCTGCCGGGGTCGTCGAAGCCGACCACGCAGGCGGTGGGCCGGGTGGCGACCGCGATCCGGGCCAGCATCAGCAGCACCCGCTCGCAGGCCTCGCCCGGTGGCGCCGCCGCCCCACCGACGGCATGGAAGGCGCGGTGGGCCAGCCCGTTGCCGTCGACGGCCAGCAGCACCGGCGCCGGCCGCCGCGGCGCCCGCCGCCGCCATGCCCGGCGAGCCTGCGGCGGCCGTGCGTCCGCCCCGGCCGGGCGGTCGCCCGGCTGGTCGAGGACGAAGAGCCGTGGCTCGTCGGCGGCGGTGACGGACGGCATGGTCCCAAGATCGTCCCTTGCCCCGCGCCGCGCAAGCGGTTGCGCTCAACCTTCGCCGCCGGCGGCGATGGTCTCCTCGACCTGCCCGCGGCGGCGGGCGTCCACCACCTCGGCGGCGTGCTCGTCGTTGGCCATGACCGCCTCGACGTCGACCTGCTCGAAGGCGAGCACGCCCATGTCGGCGAAGGCGGCCCGCAGCTTGGGCCCGAACATGCCGATGTCCCGCAGGGTGGGCACGATGCGGGTGAACAGCAGGGTGCGGAACTGCCGGAAGGTCTCGCTCTCCCGCACGAAGCGGATGCACTCCTCGGCGTCGAAGTCCAGCGTGCGCCAGATCTCCTCGCCGACGAAGCGGTCGCGCATCAGGTAGCAGGCCTCCACGCAGAACTCCTCGCGCTCGTCCCGCTCGCTGGCCGACAGCTGCTGGTAGTAGTCGCGCAGCGCCAGCCGCCCGAAGGCGACGTGGCGGGCCTCGTCCTGCATCACGTAGGCGTTGATCGCCTCGGCGAGCGGGTCGGCGGTCATGTCGCGGATCAGCCCGAAGGCGGCCAGGGCCAGCCCCTCGATCAGCACCTGCATGCCCAGGTAGGTCATGTCCCAGCGCCCGTCGGCGATCACGTCGTTCAGCAGCGCCTGCAGGTGCGGGTTGATCGGGTAGGCGAGCTGCAGCTTCTCGCGCAGGTAGCGGGAGTAGGCCTCGACGTGGCGGGCCTCGTCCATCACCTGGGTGGCCGCGTAGAACTTGGCGTCGAGGTCGGGGACGGTCTGGACGATCTTGGAGGCGCAGATCAGGGCGCCCTGCTCGCCGTGGAGGAACTGGGAGAACTGCCAGGCGGTCATGTGGCGTCGGACCAGGCCGCGCTGCTGCTCGCCGAGCGCCGCCCAGGTGCGCGAGCCGTAGATGGGGACGGTCTCCTCCGGGACCAGCAGCGGGTTGTCCAGGTCGACCTGGTGCGACCAGTCGATCCGCTCGGCCGCATCCCACTGCCTGCGCTTGCCCTTGTCGTAGAGGGCGAGCAGCCGGTCACGGCCCTCCTCGTAGTCCCAGGAGAAGGCCGTGGTGCTGCCGCTGGACAGCCGCCAGCCGGTCTCCTGGACGGGCAGCGCATAGATGCGGGTGCTCATGCTCGCCTCCCCTGGTGGAGCCACGCTGGCCAGCGTACGAACCGCTGTGACACAGCGTCAACATCGGGTTTGCTAGGCTCGACCGATGGCGACCGCACGGATGGAGGTTCCGCGCCGACGGCGCCGCCGGGAGGACTCCGAGCAGGAGATCCTGGAGGCGGCCGAGCGGCTGCTCCACGAGCGGCCGTTCCGCGACCTGACCGTGGACGACCTGATGGCCGCCACCAGCCAGTCGCGGACCGCCTTCTACCGCCACTTCACCGACCGCCAGGACCTGATGATCCGGTTGCTGCGCGACCTCAACGCCGAGCTGTGGGAGATGATCGAGGGCTGGCTGCGTGGCGGCGGCGACCCGCTGGCCGAGGGCAGGCAGGCGCTGGAGCGGCTGGCCGGGGTGTACGCCGCGCACGGCCCGCTGCTGCTGGCGATCGCCGAGGCGGCCCACCACGACGACCAGATCGAGCGGGTCTACGGCAGCCTGGTCCAGGGCTTCGTGGACGCCACCGTCGCCCGCATCGAGCGGGACACCGCCGCCGGCCGGACCAGCCTCCGCCACCCGCGCGGGGTGGCGACCGCGCTGGTCTGGATGACCGAGCGGCACCTGGCCGTCACCTTCGGCCGTGCCGGCGCCGGCGACCGGGCCTCCGCGGTCGAGGTGCTGTACACCATCTGGATGCGGACCCTGTACGGCAGCGACCCGCGGCCGGACGGCCCGGGGGGCTCCGGGGGGCCAAACCCCGTGGACAACTAGGACCTCGCCGGTGCGCGCGGTCACCATCCAGGACGGCCGGCTGGTCGTGGCCGAGCGCCCCGACCCGGTCCCGGGTCGCGGCGAGCTGCTGGTGCGGGTGGCCGCCGCCGGCGTCAACGGCGCCGACCTGCTGCAGGTCAGGGGCGGCTATCCGGCGCCGCCCGGCAGCCCGGCCGACATCCCCGGACTGGAGCTGGCCGGCGTGGTGGCCCAGGTCGGCCCCGGAGCGGACCGGTTCCGGGAGGGCGACCGGGTCATGTCCCTGGTCGGCGGCGGCGGCCAGGCCGAGCTGGCGGTCGTCCACGAACGGGTGGCGATGCCGGTCCCGCAGCGGCTCGGCTGGGCGGCGGCCGGCGGCTTCCCCGAGGTGTTCATCACCGCCCACGACGCCCTGTTCACCCAGTGCGGCATCGGGCTCGGCGACCGGGTGCTGGTCTCCGGCGCCGCCGGCGGGGTCGGCACGGCCGCCGTGCAGCTGGCCGCCGCCGCCGGCGCCAGGGTGGTGGCGAGCGTCCGCAACCGCGGCCACCACGCGGCCGTGGCCGAGCTGGGCGCCGAGCGGGTGGTCGAGCCCGGCGAGGACTGGGGGCGGGCCGGTCCCTTCGACGTGATCCTCGAGCTGGTCGGCGCGCCCAACCTCCCCGCCAACCTGGAGGCGCTCGCCGACGGCGGCCGGATCATGGTGATCGGGCTGGGCGCCGGCGCGACCGCCGAGCTGAACCTGCACCTGCTGATGACCAGGCGCGGCCGGCTGCTCGGCTCCACCCTCCGGTTCCGTCCGCTGGAGCAGAAGGCCGACGCCGCCCGCCGGGTCGAGACCCAGGCGCTGCCGTTGCTGGCCGCCGGCCGCCTGCGGGTGCCGGTGGCCGCCACCCTCCCGCTGGAGCGGGCCGCGGAGGCCTACGAGCGCTTCGCCGCCGGCGGCAAGCTCGGCAAGCTGGTGCTGCTCACCGGGGAGGGGTAGGCGCGGCCCTGGCGCGGGCGTCGAGCTGGATGCCGACCTGTCGCTTGAGCCGGGCGAGGATCGCCGAGATCCCCCGCAGCCGCAGCGGCGAGATCACCCGGTCGAGGCCCAGCGCCGTGGAGAAGCCGTTTGGGACGGCCAGCACCTGCTCGGCGGTCGCCCCGTTCAGCCCCTCCGAGAGGATGCCGGCGAAGCCGCGGGTGGTCGGCGCCTCCGGCGGCGCGTCGAAGTGGATGGCGACCACCTCACCGTCGCCGACCTCGCTGGCCAGGAAGAACGGCGTCTGGCACTCGGGCACCTGCTCCATCGCCTCGCGGTGGCCGGCCAGCCGCGGCGGCAGCGGCGGCAGCCGCCGCGAGTAGTCGAGCAGCGCCTCCAGGCGCAGCTCCGGCGGGAGGTCGGCGAACTCGTCGACGATCTCCTGCAGCCGGCCGGGGAGGGCCATCCTCAGCCGACCGCCTTCAGCCGCGGGTCGGGGCCGGGCTCCTTGGAGCGCTCGATCGGCATCCGCACCGAGTTGCCCCACTCCACCCACGAGCCGTCGTAGTTGCGGACCCGCTGGAAGCCGAGCAGGTGGCTGAGCACGAACCAGGTGTGGCTGGAACGCTCGCCGATGCGGCAGTAGGCGATGATGTCGTCGCCGCCGGACAGCCCGAGCTCGTCCTGGTAGATCGCCCGCAGCTCCTCGGCCGTCTTGAAGGTCCCGTCGTCGTTGGCGGCCCGCTTCCACGGCACGTTGCCGGCGCCGGGGATGTGGCCGCCGCGCAGCGCCCCCTCCTGCGGGTAGTCCGGCATCGCCAGCAGCTCGCCCGAGTACTCGCCGGGCGAGCGCACGTCGACCAGCCGGCCGCCGCCGCGGACGTGGTCGAGGACCTGGTCGCGGAAGGCCCGGATGGCCGCGTCGTCCCGTTGGACCACCGGGTAGTCCGCCGGCGCCCTGGCCGGCAGGTCGGTGGTGAGCGGCCGGCCCTCCTGCACCCACTTCTGCCTGCCGCCGTCCAGCAGCCGTACGTCCGGGTGGCCGAACAGGGTCGAGACCCACAGGGCGTAGGCCGCCCACCAGTTGAAGTTGTCGCCGTAGAACACGATCGTGGTGTCGCGGGTGATGCCCTTCGCGGCCATCAGCCGGGCGAAGCCCTCGGCGTCGACGTAGTCGCGCTGCACCGGGTCGTTCAGGTCCAGGTGCCAGTCGAGCTTGACCGCGCCGGGGACGTGGCCGGTCTCGTAGAGCAGCACGTCCTCGTTCGACTCGAGAATGCGTACCTTCGGGTCGCGCACGTGCTCGGCGACCCACGCGGTGCTGACCAGCAGGTCGGGCTGCGCGTAGCCGCTGCCTTGCTCTGCCATGTCTTGTCCTCCTCACGCGTGCTGTATCGCGCGGCCGGTCCTCAGGCGCCGGCCGCAACCGCAGCCGCTCCCAGGTTCCGCCGCTTGATCGCGGCGAAGTCGGCCGGCAGCGGCGGCGGGTTCTCAGTCTGGAAGCGCAGGAACTCCTCGGCCGACAGCCCGAGCGACCGGTTGTGCCGGCGCTCCCGGCCGATCGTCGAGATCGTCTTGCCGTCCATGCCGCGGCCGCAGACCGAGCCGGCGTAGTGGCCGGGGTAGACCTCGGTCCAGTCCGGCAGCGCCAGGAGGCGCCGCAGGCTGCCGTGGAGCTGCCCGGCCCGGGCCCGGACCGTGTCCGCCGGCGCGTCCTCCAGGGCCAAATCGACCC
>DASYRU010000343.1:0-9003 GCA_036004165.1 Actinomycetota bacterium | reverse complement strand
GCCGAGGTCGGCCACATGGTGGTCGACCCCGACGGCGCCGCGTGCGCCTGCGGCAGCCGCGGCTGCCTGGAGGCGATGGCCTCCGGCAGCGCGCTCGGCCGTGACGGGCGGGCGGCGGCCGAGGCCGACCCCGGCGGTCGGCTGGCAACGCTGGCCGGCGGGGCCGAGCGGGTCACCGGCGAGACCGTGTACCAGGCCGCGCGGCAGGGCGACCCGACCGCGCGGTCGCTGTTCGAGCGGACCGGGTTCTGGCTGGGCGTCGGGCTCGCCTCGCTGGTCACCATCTTCGACCCCGACGTGGTGGTGATCGGCGGTGGGCTGGCGACCACCGGCGAGCTGCTGCTGGCGCCGGCGCGGGCCAGCCTGGAACGGTACGTGTTCGGCCGCGCCCACCGGGACCTGCCGCCGGTGGCGCCCGCCCTGCTCGGCTCGGACGCTGGCCTGGTGGGGGCGGCCACGCTGGCCATGCGGCGCACCCCGTTGCGGCGCTGACCTGCGCAGACAAGATCGGGTGATACCTGCTGGTACTAAGAAGTACGTACCTAACCGTCCGTACTGATTGATAGTCGCGTTTGGCGCGACACGCGCATTGCAAAGTAGCGCATGACCCGAGCAGAATCGGGGTATCGACCCACCCATCGTCGCTGCGTCGCTCCGCACCCCCAGGCGGGCGTCGCAAGGGGAGGTATTCATGTACCCGCATCCTGGCAGTATCCCCGTCCACGACCGCACCACGAACGAGGTGCCCTCCACCCAATGGGGGTAGGCCGCTGATGGTGGTGGCCGCGTGAGCGAGCCCGGGACGCTGCTGCACGGCGCCCGGGTCTCGCTCCCGCGCCCCGCCTGGCTGTTCGTTCTGGTCGTCGCCGCCGCGGCCACCGCCGTGCTCGGCCTCTACGTGCCGGGTGCGGCCCACCAGCTCAGCGGCGGCACCTGGCGCGACGTCTGGCCGCCACTGCTGTACGCGGCCGGCCTGGTCGCCGCCGAGCGCTTCATCGTCAAGGTGCCGTTGCGCAACCACCGCTTCGCGGTGGGCGTGTGCGACATGGTGATCGTGCTCGGGGTGGTGTTCCTCGACACGCCGGTGCTGGTGCTGGCGACCGGCCTCGGGTTCGCCGTCGGCCAGTGGCTGTTCGAGGCGGAGCCGGTCAAGCGCCTGTTCAACGTCGCCCAGTTCGTGCTGTCGGTGACGGTGGCCGCCCTGGTGGCCTCCGGGCTGGTTGGCCTGCTCAGCGGTTCGGAGGTGCTCGGCGTCCAGTTCCGGGCGGAGGCGGCCGGCTCCTTCGAACCGGCGCTCGCCGCCGTCTGGGTCATCGGCATGGCCGCGTTCTTCCTGGTCAACCACTCGCTGGTGAGCACGGTGATCAGCCTGTCGGTGGACCAGGGCCTGGTGAAGAGCTGGCTGCGGGCGGCCCCGGTCGCCGCCGCCGACTGGGCCGCCAGCACCGCCTACGGCCTGGTGATCGCCGCCCTGCTGGTCAACGACCCGGCGCTGCTGCCGCTGCTGGTGGTCCCGATCGGCCTGACCCTGCTCGGCAACCGGGCGTGGGCCCGCAGCCTGGCGCAGGGTCAGCGGATGCACTCGCTGTACGCCGCCGGCCGGGCGCTCTCCAACCGGCTCGGCGACCTGGGCGCCTGGCAGGGCTTCACCCGGCAGGTGGCCGACGTGCTGAACTGCGAGGGCGCGGCGGTGTTCCTCGGGCGGGCCGACGACGGGGTGCTCGAGGTGGTCTCCACCGGCGGCACCGACCGCCTGACGGTGAGCCCGACGCCGAGCGCGTGGGAGCAGGCGGCCAAGGGCTACGCGTCCCGGTCCGGCTGGCGCCACTGCACCATGGTGCCGATGGAGGCCGAAGGCCGCCGGGTGATCGGCTTCGCGGCCGCCTTCGGCCCGCGGGTCGACGCCGACTTCGCCGGCGACGACCGGGAGACGCTGCTCACCCTCGCCAACCAGGCGGCCGCCGCGCTGATCAACGAGGAGCTGTACCGCGAGGCGGAGAGCGAGCGGGCCGCGCTCCGCGACATCGTCGGCCACTCCTCCGACGGCATCTACACGGTCGGCCCCGACCGGACGGTCCGCTCCTGGAACGCGGCCATGGTCGCCCTGACCGGCTACCAGGAGGACGAGGCGCTCGGGCAGAAGTGCTTCAACCTGCTGCGCGCCCGGGACGGCGACGGCGTCGACATGTGCGCGGCCGACTGCCCGATCCTGGCGGCGGCCCGGTCCGGCCACGAGGAGGTCCGCGACGCCTCGGTGCTGAACAAGGAGGGGCTGGCCCGCTGGATCCGCTACGCCCACGCGCCGATCATCGGCAACGACGGCGAGATGGACGCCGACGTGGTGGTGGTGCGCGACGTCACCCGGGAGCGGCAGACCGACGAGCTCAAGGCCGACTTCGTGGCCAGCGTCTCCCACGAGCTGCGCACCCCGCTGACGCCGATCAAGGGCTTCCTGATGACGCTGCTGCGGGAGGACCGCGACTTCGCGCAGGACCGCCGGCGCGAGTACTACAAGCTGATGCTGATGCAGGCGCAGCGGCTGGAGCGACTGATCGAGGACCTGCTGGAAGTGACCAGGCTGGAGGCCGGCGCCGGGCTGGTCGACTCGACCGCGATCGACGCGGTCGACCTGGTCCGCCAGGTGGTCGACCGCTTCACCGGCGAGGACCCCGACCGGGTCGTCCACGTGGTCGCCCCCGACCACGTCGTCTACTGCCGGGGCGACTGGATGCGCGTCGACCAGGTGCTCGGCAACCTGCTGTCAAACGCCCTGCGCTACGCCCCGCCCCACGAGCCGGTCGAGGTCCGGCTGGTGCCGCAGGGCCGCGAGGTGGTGTTCGAGGTCCGCGACTGGGGACCTGGCATCCCCATCGACGAGCAGTCCCGCATCTTCGAGCGGTTCCACCGGGTCGGCCACTACATGACCAGGGAGCCGGGCGGCGCCGGCCTCGGCCTGTACCTCGCCAAGCGCCTGGTGGAGGCCATGGGCGGCCGGATCTGGGTGTCGAGCCGGCTGGGGCACGGCTCGGTGTTCTCCTTCGCCCTGCCGTCCGAGCCGAGCCTGAACGTGGTGGCTCCCCGCGACCGCGACATCGGCTAGGCGGGTTATCCTTGCCGTGTGCCGCCCAGCAGGGCGGCACACCGACGCAAGGAGGCGCGCTTGCAGCGACGGGTGATCATCATGGGGGCCGCCGGTCGCGACTTCCACAACTTCAACAGCGCCTTCCGCGGCGACCAGGCGAGCCTGGTGGTCGCCTTCACCGCCACCCAGATCCCCTACATCGACGACCGCACCTACCCGGCGGCGCTCGCCGGGCCCGCCTACCCCGACGGCATCCCGATCTACCCGGAGGAGCGGCTGGAGGAGCTGATCGCCAGCCGCGACGTCGACGAGGTGGTGTTCAGCTACTCCGACGTCCGGCACCTGGACGTGATGCACGTGGCCTCCCGGGTGCTGGCCGCCGGGGCCGACTTCCGGCTGCTCGGGCCCAAGCAGACCGAGCTGGCCGCCAGCGTGCCGGTGGTGGCGGTCTGCGCGGTCCGCACCGGCGCGGGCAAGTCGCAGACCACCCGCCGGGTGGCCGAGATCCTGCGCGGCGCCGGCCGCCGGGTGGTGGCCGTCCGCCACCCGATGCCCTACGGCGACCTGGCCAGCCAGGCGGTCCAGCGGTTCGCCAGCACCGCCGACCTGCTGGCGGCCAGGCCGACCATCGAGGAGCGGGAGGAGTACGAGCCGCACCTGGCCGCCGGCACGGTGGTGTACGCCGGCGTCGACTACCAGGCCATCCTGGAGCGGGCCCAGGCCGAGGCCGAGGTGCTGCTGTGGGACGGCGGCAACAACGACCTGCCGTTCTTCCGGCCCGACCTGCACATCGTGGTCGCCGACCCGCTGCGCGGCGGGCACGAGTCCAGCTACCACCCTGGCGAGGCCAACGCCCGCGCCGCCGACGTGCTGCTGATCAACAAGGTCGACGAGGCCACCCCCGAGCAGGTCGCCGCCCTCGAGGAGCAGCTCAAGCAGCTGAACCCGGGCGCGGTGGTGGTCAAGGCCGCCAGCCCGGTCCGGGTCGAGGACCCGGAGCTGGTCCGCGGCAAGCGGGTGCTGGTGATCGAGGACGGCCCCACCCTGACCCACGGCGAGATGAGCTACGGCGCCGGGGTGGTGGCGGCACGCCGCCTCGGCGCCGCCGAGATCGTCGACCCCCGCCCCTGGCTGGTCGGCTCGCTGGCCGAGGTGTACCACCGCTACCCGCACATCGGCGCGCTGGTGCCGGCCATGGGCTACTCGGACGCGCAGATCCGCGAGCTGGAGACGGTCATCAACCAGGCGCCGGTGGACACGGTGGTGATCGGCACCCCGATCGACCTGCGCCTGGTCGCCGACATCGCCCACCCCGCCACCAGGGTCCGCTACGACCTGGCCGAGCAGGGCAAGCCCGACCTCGCCACGGTGCTGGAGCCGGTCATCAGGGCAAGCGCCCAACCACCGGGGTCGTCGCGGTGAGCGGCGCCGACCCGCCCGGCGGCTACCGCGACTTCCTGGAGGCCCAGGACGTGGCCACCCTGCGCGACTGGGCGCTGGAGATCGCCAGGGAGCGGCGCGACGTCGGCTTCGTCTGGGAGCTGGCCAAGCACCTGCCGTCCACCGAGGACGCCAACCGCGACTGGGCCGCCTGGGACCCGATCGACGCCATCTGGGAGATCGGCAGGCTGGTCGTCAACTTCCGTGAGGAGGCGGCCGATCCCGAGGTGGCCGAGCTGCTCCGGGTCAAGTACGTGGACTACCTGCTCTCCCATGCCGAGGACCGGAGGTTCGACCAACGGCCTGGCTCCAGGCGCCCGACTACTGGCTGAGCCGGCTCGTCCTGCAGCGGGGACTCGGGGCGGTCTACCTGGTCGCGTTCCTGGTGGCGGCCAACCAGTTCCGCCCGCTGCTCGGCGCGCACGGCCTGCTGCCCGTGCCGCGGCTGCTGGCGGCGGTGGGGGTGCGCCAGGCCCCCAGCATCTTCCACCTGCACTACTCCGACCGGTTCTTCGCGCTGGTGGCGTGGACGGGCGTGGCGCTGGCGGCCGCGGTGGTGCTCGGGCTGCCGGCGGCGGGGCCGGTGTGGGCGTCGATGCTGGTCTGGCTGCTGCTGTGGGGCCTATACCTGTCGGTCGTCAACGTCGGCGACAGCTTCTACGCCTTCGGCTGGGAGTCCCTGCTGCTGGAGGCCGGCTTCCTGGCCACCTTCCTGGGACCGGCCGACACCGCCCCGCCGGCGCTGGTCCTGCTGCTGCTGCGCTGGCTGCTGTTCCGTCTGGAGTTCGGCGCCGGGCTGATCAAGCTGCGCGGCGACCGCTGCTGGAGGAACCTGACCTGCCTCGACTACCACCACGAGACCCAGCCGATGCCGGGCCCGCTGAGCTGGTTCTTCCACCACCTGCCCGGGCCGGTGCACCGGGTCGAGGTGCTCGCCAACCACGCCACCCAGCTGGTGGTGCCCTTCGGCCTGTTCGCGCCGCAGCCGCTGGCCGGGGTCGCGGGGCTGCTGATCCTCGCCACCCAGGCGTGGCTGCTGGCCAGCGGCAACTTCTCCTGGCTCAACGCCCTGACGGTGGTGGTCGCGGTCGCCAGCTTCGACGACGCGATGCTCGGCCGGGTGCTCCCGGTCGAGGTCCCCGGCTCCCTGCCGGCGGCGCCGGGCTGGGCCCAGGCGGCGGTGCTGGCGCTGACGCTGCTGGTCGCCGTGCTGAGCTGGCGGCCGGCCCGCAACCTGGTCTCCCGCAGGCAGCTGATGAACGCCAGCTTCGACCCCCTCCGCCTGGTGAACACCTACGGCGCCTTCGGCAGCGTCACCAGGGTGCGCTACGAGGTCGCCATCGAGGGCACCGACGAGGCGGCGCCGACCCCGACGACCGTCTGGAAGGAGTACCAGTTCAAGGGCAAGCCGGGCGACCCGCGGCGGCGTCCCCCGCAGGTGGCGCCCTACCACCTGCGGCTCGACTGGCTGATGTGGTTCGCGGCGATGTCGCCGCCCTACGCCCACCCCTGGTTCGTCCCGCTGCTGCTGAAGCTCCTGCAGGGCGACCCGCCGACCCTGCGGCTGCTGCGCGGCAACCCGTTCCCGGACCGGCCGCCGGCGGTCGTCCGCGCCACCCTGTTCCGCTATCGCTTCACCACCGCGGCGGAGCGCCGCCAGACGGGCGCCTGGTGGGTCCGGACCCCCGCCGGCCCCTACCTGCCGCCGCTGCGCCTGGACCCGGCCAGCGAGCGGGAACGCTAGGCGCTCAGCGCCGCGCGGGGAGCGGGGCGAGCTCGTCGGCGAGGGCGCCGAGGAACAGGCCCACGTCGGTGACCACGCCGATCGCCTGGGTGGAGCCGCGGTCGGCGAGCTTGGTGACGGCGGCGGCGTTGATGTCGACGCAGACCAGCGGGACCGAGGCGGGCAGCAGGTTGCCGGTGGCGATGGAGTGCAGCATGGACGCCACCATCAGCGCGTAGCCGACGCCGGGCAGCAGCGAGCGCATCTGCCGCTGCGCCTCGATCACGTCGGTGACCGTGTCGGGCAGCGGCCCGTCGTCGCGCACCGAGCCGCCGAGCACGAAGTCGATCCCGTGCTGCACGCAGGCGTGCATGATCCCGGAGGTCAGCACCCCCTGCTCGACCGCCTTGGCGATCGAGCCGCAGCGCCGCAGGGTGTTCAAGGCGCGGATGTGGTGCTCGTGGCCGTGCTCCACGCCGACGCCCTCCAGCAGGTTGACGCCCAGCGAGGTGCCGTACAGGGCGCCCTCGATGTCGTGGGTGGCCAGCGCGTTGCCGGCGAACAGCACGTCCATGTAGCCGGCCTCGATCAGCCGGACCACCGCCGGGCCGGCGCCGGTGTGGACCACCGCAGGGCCGGCCACCCACAGGATCTTCTCGCCGCGGGCCTTGGTCAGCCGCATCACGCCGGCGACCTTGCGCACGATCAGGCCCTGCGGCTTCTCGCTGGAGACCTGCGAGGACATGAACTCGAACACCTCGCCGGCCCTGCCGCGGTCGCGGGGCCGCACCCGGATGCCCTGGCTGCCGACGACCACCTGCTCGCCCTTGAGCACGTCCGACATCGGCACGGTGCGGGCGCGGCCGTCGTGGACCACGATCGCGCAGTCCATCTCCGGGTTCTCCACGCCGCGCCAGGCCCCCCCGACCCTGACCTCGGTCTCCAGGTTGGTCGACGAGTAGAAGCCGTCGGGCAGCACGCCGTCCATCTCGGCCGCCACCATGGTGGCGTCACCGGTGCGGACCCGCTGCATGCCGAGCCCCATCAGCGACTGGATCAGCTCCTCCAGGCGGGCCGGGTCGTCGGCGGCGACCAGCAGCCGGGCGTAGGAGGGGTCGACAGGGGTGCGGCCGACGTCGAAGCGTTCGATCTCGTAGCTGGCGCGCGCTTCCAGCACCTGGTCGAGGATGCGGGTGAACAGCATCGAGTCGATGATGTGGCCGTGGATCTCCAGCGTCTCGGCGTGCTCTGGCATGGCTCCTCTGGTCGCGCTCGGGTGGTGGCTGGACGGCCGATTGTCGCACGTCGACGCGTAGAATCGCCGCGATGACGGAGACCGGACCGCAGACCTCCCGCATTGGCTGTGGGTAAAGGCTCCGCCCGGCGAAGCCCTGGATTGTCGGTCTCCTCTGGGATGATGATGGTGTGAGCTACCGCTCGACCAACAAGGCGATGTACTCGGCGAAGTACCACGAGCAGGCCGAGCCTCCTCGTCGTCGGCGGTGGTGGTTGCGGTGGAGCCGGTCGTGGTTGGTGGCAACGGTGGGCCGGGCGTCGCCGGAACTCATGCGCCAGAGGGCACCGTGGTGAGCCGGGCTCGGACGCGGCCGAAGGACGCCGCCACCTTTGCAGCTACGATCCCGCTGCGGACGAGCCCGGCCCAGGCCAGAGAGGTGGGCATCCGGTTCGAGTGCGCCCGGCTGCTATACAACGCCTGCCTGCAGGTGGCGCTGGACCGCGCCGAGGCGATGCGGGCCGACCCCACATGGGAGCAGGCCATGGTGATGCCGCGGGTGGTAGCCAGCAGGCGGAACCCGGCCAGGGCGCGGGCGTTCCGGGACCTGCGGGCCCGCCACGGTTTCGGCGAATGGGAGTTGATGTCGGTTGCCTCGGGCTTGCGCGTGGGCTGGCTGCGCGAGCGGGTGTTCGCGCAGGAGGCGCAGGCGCTGGGCGCCAGGGCATATGACGCGGTGAACCGCTGGGTGCTCGGCGGGCGGGGTCGCCCCCGGTTCAGGGGCAAGGGCCATGGATTGCACAGCCTGGCTTGCAAGGATCGGTATGGGGCGCTGCGGATCGCGGCCGACGGGGGTGGGCTGCAATGGGGCGCCGGGTTTGTGCTGCCGTTCGCCTTCGACCACGCCAGCCCCTGTCAGTGGTGGGCGGCGACGCAGGTGGCCGCTGGGAGGTTGCGGTGCTGCCGGATCGTGCGCGCCAGGGTTCGGGGCCGCTGGGTTTATTCGGCCCAACTGGTCCTGGACGGCCGGCCACTTGGCCGTTACCAGGTCGGCGGCGGCCTAGTTGGCCTGGACGTCGGCCCCTCGACTGTCGCGGTGGTCTCCGACCGGGGCGAGTGGAAGGAGAACTTCTGCGCCGAGCTAGACGACAAGGCGGTGGAGTTGCGTCGGCTGCAGCGTCGCCTGGACCGACAGCACCGCGCCGGCAGCCCCGCCTGCTTCGACGAGCAGGGCCGCCACACCGCGGGCGCATGCCACTGGCATGTCCGCGCCAAACGGGCCCAGAGGACCCAGGCTCAGATCCATGAGCTGCAACGACGCGTGGCCGAGCACCGCAAGTCCCTGCACGGCAACCTCGCCAACCGCGTCCTCGGCCAAGGCAGGACCATCCACACCGAGCGGCTATCCTACCGGGCGTTGCAGCGTCGGTTTGGGCGCAGCGTTGGTCGTCGGGCGCCGGGCGTGTTCATCGCCACCCTCTCCCGCAAGGCTGCAAGCGCCGGCGGGACGGTGGCGCTGGTGGA
>DASYRU010000342.1:0-2232 GCA_036004165.1 Actinomycetota bacterium | reverse complement strand
TAGAACCGGGCGATCAGCTTGGCGACGGTCGACTTGCCGGCGCCGGTGGGCCCGATCAGGGCGAGGGTGGTGCCGGCGGGCAGCTGGAGATCCACCCCGTGCAGGATCTCCGGCCGGGCGCCGTCCCCGTCGCTCGACGGGGGACCTGACCCTGCGCTCCCCGCATCGCCCGCGTAGGCGAAGCGCACCCCCTCCAGGCGCACCTCGCCCCGTGGCTGCGGCAGGGCGACGGGATCGGGGGCCTCCCGCACGCTCGGCGTCTGGGCCAGCACGGCCCCGACCCGCTCGGCGCCGGCGGTGGCCGACTGGAAGGTGTCGTACAGCTCGGAGAGCTGCTGCACCGGGTCGAACAGGTTGCGCAGGTACAGCAGGAAGGCGGCCAGGGTCCCGATCTCCAGGTCGCCGCTCAGCACCCGCGCCCCGCCGAGGCCGAGCACCACCACCGTGGCGGCCGTCCCGAGGAACTCGACGCCGGGGAAGAAGACCGATGCCAGCGCGATGGTGCGCTGGTGGGCGGCGCGCTCGGCCTGGTTGGCGGCGGCAAGGCGGTCGCCGGTCGCCTGCTCGCGCCGGAACGCCTGGATTGCCCTGACCCCCGCGAGCGCCTCCTGCAGCTGCACGGTGACCACGCTGTGGGTCTCCCTGACCTGCCGGTACGCCTCCGCCGACCAGCGCCGGTAGCCGCGGGCCGCCAGGGCGATGACCGGGGCGACCACCAGCGTCGCCAAGGCCAGCCGCCAGTCGAGGGCGACCACGATGACCGCCACCCCGACCAGGCTGATCAGGGCGGTGACGAGCGTGACCAGCCCGTCGGTGACCAGGTCGCCCATCGCCTCGATGTCGGCGGTCATCCGGGCCACCAGGCGGCCGGTGCGCTCCCGCTCGTAGAAGTCGAGCGACAGGCGTTGCAGGTGCCGGAAGAGCTGGTTGCGGATGGCGAACAGCACCCGCTGGCCGGCCCTCGCCACCGCCAGGGTCTCCACCCGGCTGGCCAGGAACTGCACTCCGACCAGGCCGAGGAAGGCGACGGCGACGCGGTTGAGCACGTCCAGCCGCTGCGGCACCACGCCCTGGTCGATGGCGATCTTCACCAGGTAGGGCATGGCCAGCCCCGCCCCGGTCTGGACCAGCACCGCCAGCGACCCGAGCGCGACCAGCCTCCGGTGGGGCCGGACCAGCGGCCACAGCCACGCCCGCGCGCGCCGTCCGGCGCCACGCTCGCGCCGGCCGTCCTCGGCCGGCGCGCCCCAGGTGTGGGTGTGGGCGCTCACGAGGCGGCCTCCTGCACCAGGCGGTCGATCCCGCCGCCGGCGTGGGCCAGCACCGCCCGGTAGCGGGGCTCGCTGGCGACCAGCTCCTCGTGGCTGCCCTTGGCGACCACCCGGCCGCGCTCCAGCAGCACGATCCGCTCGGCCAGGCGCAGGCTGGCCCGGCGGTTGGCGACCAGCAACACGGTGGCGCCGCCGAGGGCCTGGTCGAGGCCGGCCAGGATCTCGGCCTCGGTGGCCACGTCCACGTGGGAGAGGGCGTCGTCGAGGATCAGCACCCGGGGTTCCATCAGCAGCGCCCTGGCAAGGGCGACCCGCTGGCGCTGGCCGCCCGACAGGGTGTATCCCTGCTCCCCGACGACCGTGTCGAGGCCGTCCGGCAGCGTGCCGACGACGTCGAGGGCGGCCGCGGCCGCCAGCGCGTCCAGCACCTCCCGGTCCCCGGCACCTGGCCGGCCGAAGGCGACGTTCTCCCGCAGGCTGGCCGAGAACAGCACCGGTTCCTGGTGGACGATCCCGACCGCCGCCCGCAGCGAGTCCAGGGTGAGGTCGGCGACGTCGTGCCCGTCGAGCAGGACCCGGCCGGCGCTTGGCCGGTACAGGCGGGGGACGAGCGCGGCCAGGGTCGACTTGCCCGAGCCGGTGCCGCCGACCACCGCCAGCCGCGAGCCGGGCTCGACGTCCAGGTCGACCCCGGCCAGGCTGGGCCGGCCCGCCTCGCCGTAGCGGAAGCTGACTCCCTCGAAGGTGATCCGTGCCCCCCGCCGACCGTTGGGTATCGGGGCCGGGAGGGCGACGGCGCCGGGCCGGTCGGCGATGCCGGGCGGGTGGTCGAGCACCTCGAAGACCCGCTCGGCGCTGGCCGCCGCCCGCTGCGCGAACCCGAACAGCATGCCGAGCCCCTGCAGCGGCCAGGTGAGCAGCAGCAGGTAGCTGTTGAAGGCGACCAGCGTGCCGATGGTGA
>DASYRU010000341.1:0-3282 GCA_036004165.1 Actinomycetota bacterium | reverse complement strand
AACCTCGGCTACCGCCACCTCTGCGCGAACGACCATCTCCGCTTCGGCCGGCCGTGGCTGGACGGCCCGACCGTGCTGGCGGCGCTGGTCGAGGAGTCGCAGGACATGACGCTCGCCACCACCGCCAGCCTCCCCGTGCTGCGTGGCCCGGTACCGCTGGCCAAGGCCCTGGCCACGATCGA
Organism: Actinomycetota bacterium; assembly: GCA_036004165.1. Classification (GTDB taxonomy): domain Bacteria; phylum Actinomycetota; class CALGFH01; order CALGFH01; family CALGFH01; genus CALGFH01. The sequence continues at coordinate 3,100 of DASYRU010000341.1, read as the reverse complement.
CGTCCTCTCCGGCGGGCGTCTGGTCGTCGGGGTGGGTCCGGGATCGTCGGCAGGCGACTACGCCGCCGTCGGCCTCCGGTTCCAGGAGCGTTGGCGGCGCTTCGACGAGGCCGTGCAGGTGCTGCGCGGCCTGCTCCACGGCGATGCGGCCGGCTTCGACGGCGAGTTCTACTCCACCCGTGGTGTGGTGCTGGAGCCGCGGCCGGTGCAACGGCCCGGTCCACCGATCTGGATCGCGAGCTGGGGCTCGCCGGCGGGGCTCCGGCGGGTCGCCCGCCTTGGCGACGGATGGCTCGCCTCCGCCTACAACACCACGCCCGACCGCTTCCGCGAGGGCCTCGACCGCCTCGCCGGCGAACTCCGGCTGGTCGGCAGGCCGCCGGAGACGTTCCCGAGCGCGATCGTCACGACCTGGCTGCACATCACCGAGGACAAGGGCGTCGCGGAGCGGACGCTCACCGACGTGCTCGCGCCGATGCTGCACCGCCCAGCCGAGGAGCTGCGCAACCTCCCGCTGCTCATCGGCCCCGCCGAGGTGTGCGCGGAGCGGCTCGCCGCGTTCGTGGCCGCGGGCGCGCGACGGATCTTCGTCTGGCCGCTCGGCGACGAGGTCGCCCAGCTCGAGCTCTTGCGCGAACGCGTGACCGCCCTGGTCCCACCGCAACCCTGGACGGCTAGCGCGCCGGCTGGGCGGCGCGCTCCTGGGCGAGGGCGACCTCGGCCAGGGCGCGGATGAAGGTCGGCGCGATGTTCGGCAGCTCGATGCGGTGGAAGGCCAGACCGGCCGCCGCTGCCTCCTCCCTGGCGGCGACGTCGAGGTCGTAGAGGATCTCCAGGTGGTCGGCCAGGAACTGCACGGGCACCACCAGAACGGCGTCGGCGCCGGCCGCGCGGATGCCGGGCAGCAGGTCCTTGAGGTCGGGCTTGAGCCACTCCGCCGGGCTGTGGCCGGCGCTCTGGTAGGCGAACCGCCAGCGGTCCCGGTCCAGCCCGACCCGTTCCGCCACCGCGTCGATCGTCTCGGCGATCTGGTCGAGGTAGGCAGGGTCGCGGTCGACCACCGCCTTTGGCAGGCTGTGGGCGGTGAACAGCACCGGCACGTCGGGGCCGAGCTTGGCGAGGGCCTGCTCGACCTTCTCGACCAGGGCGTCGACGAACGCGGGGGTCCGGTGCCATGGCCCCGCCACGGTCGCCTCGACGTCCCCGCCGAGCCGCCACGCGGCCGCGTCCACCGCCCTGCGGTAGCCGCCCATGATCACCGGCGACCACTGGGGGGAGAGCACGATCCCCACCAGCCGGCCGACCCCCGCCACCGCCAGCCGGGCGATCGCCTCGTCGATGCACGGCTCGGAGTGGAGCATGCCGACCTCCACCCGGTAGCGGCCGGCGCCGTGCTCGGCGTCCAGCAGCCGCTGCAGCGCCGCCCCCTGCTCCAGGGTGATGCGTACCAGCGGCGACCAGCCGATCAGGCGGTAGCGGCGCCGGAACTCGGCGACCAGCTCCGGCTCGGGATCCCGGCCGCCGCGCACGCTGCGCAGGTAGGCGGGGACCTGCTCGGCGTTGGCGGCCGAGCCGTAGGTCATCAGCAGCACGCCGGTCGGGCGCGCCGCCGCAGCGTCAGGGGTTGGCAACGTGGGTCCTCTCGGTGCTCTGGTGGACGTGGTCGACCAGCCGGGTCAGGTGCTCCGACGGGGTGTCGGGGAGCACGCCGTGGCCGAGGTTGAAGACGTGGCCGTCGCGGCCGCCGGCCGCCTCCAGGACCCGGTCGGCCTCGGCGAGCACCGCCTCGAAGGGAGCGAGCAGCACGGCCGGGTCGAGGTTGCCCTGGATGCCCCTGTCCGTGCCGATCCGCCGCCACGCCTCGTCCAGCGGCACCCGCCAGTCCACGCCGACCAGGTCGCTGCCGGCAGCCGCCATCGGCTCCAGCAGCCCGACGGTGCCGGTGCCGAAGTGGATGGTCGGCACGCCGGTGGGCCGCAGGGCCTCGAAGATCCGCCGGCTGTAGGGGAGCACGTGGGCCTGGTACTCGCGCCGGCCGAGGTCGCCCATCCAGGAGTCGAACAGCTGCACCACCTGGGCGCCGGCGTCGACCTGGGCCCGCAGGTAGCGGACGGTGACCTCGGTGAGCGTCTCCATCAGCCGGTGCCAGAGCGCCTGGTCGCCGTACAGCAGCGCCTTGGCCCTTGCGTGCTCCTTGGAGGGCCGGCCCTCGATCAGGTAGGAGGCGACCGTGTACGGCGCCCCGGCAAAGCCGATCAGGGCGGCCCGCCCGCCGAGCTCGCGGCGCAGCAGCCGGATGGTCTGGAACAGCTCAGGGGTGGCCGCCTCCGGCTCGACGACGCGCAGGGCCCGCACCGCGCCGGCGTCCCGCACCGGCCGGTGCACGATCGGCCCGATCCCCGGGTCGATCGAGAAGGGCACGCCCATCCCGTACAGCGGCAGCATGATGTCCGCGTACAGCACCGCACCGTCCACCCCGAAGGTGTCCACCGGCATGGTGGTCACCTGGGCGCAGAGCTCCGGGGTCCTGGTGATCGTCAGGATGTCGTAGCGCTCTCGGAGCCGCCGGTAGCCGGCCAGGCAGCGCCCGGCCTGGCGCATGAACCAGACCGGGGTGCGGTCGACCGGCTCGCGCCGGCAGGCGGCGAGCAGGCGGGCCGCCCCGCCCGGCCCGTCGGGGGCCGGCTCAAGGGCCGCTTCTGGCACCTCGCCTCCTCCATCTGCGGCGGCGGACCAAGGCGCCGCTCAGGGTACATGGCACCATGGGCTGGTGACGTCCCACGACCCGACCGCGCTGCCGGCCGGCCTGCCCGTGCCGGTCGACGGCGTCGCCAGGGACCTGCGCAGGGCCAGGGTCGCCGTCTCGGTGGCGTTCCTGGTCAACGGCGCGGCGATCGCGAACTGGGTGCCGCGCGTCCCGGCCGTCAAGCGGGCGCTCGGTACCAGCGACGGCCCGCTGGGGCTGGCCCTGCTCGGGCTGGGGGTGGGAGCGGGGGCCGCCCTGCTGGCCGCCGGGCCGCTGGTGGCCCGCTTCGGCAGCCGGCCGGTGGTCAGGGTGGCCGGCCTGGCCCTCTGCGCCGCCCTGCTCGGACCCGGCCTC
>DASYRU010000340.1:0-4055 GCA_036004165.1 Actinomycetota bacterium | reverse complement strand
GGACAGCAGCAGCAGGACGACCGTGATCGGCAGGAGCGCGACCCCGGAGGCCAGCGGCGAGTAGCCGACCACCAGCTGGAGCTGGATGGGCATGAGGAACAGGGAGCCGCCGAGGGCCCCGTAGACCACGAAGGTCACCAGGTTGGCGGCGGTGAACTGGCGCGAGGCGAAGATGTCCAGCGGCAGCATCGGATGGCGGCTGCGCCGCTCCCAGAGCACGAAGGCGACCAGCGCGGCCACCCCGGCCGCGCCGGCGGCCAGGATCTGCGTGGATGTCCAGCCGAGGTTGGGCCCGTCGGTGAGGGCGTAGACGACCCCGGCAAGGCCGATCGCGGCCAGGGCGGCGCCGGTGTAGTCGAGCTCGGCGGCGGCGCCGGGGTCGCGGCTCTCCGGTACGTGCCGGACCGCCACCCACACCACCACGGCGGCCAGCGGCAGGTTGATGAGGAAGATCAGCCGCCATGAGACCGCCTCGACCAGCCAGCCGCCGACGAACGGCCCGACCGCGGCGGTCACCCCGCCAAAGCCGGTCCAGGCGCCGATCGCCGGCCCGCGGTCCTGCGGCCGGAACGACGCCTCGATGATCGCCAGGCTGCCCGGGGTGAGGAGGGCGCCGCCGATCCCCTGGAGGGCGCGGGCGGCGATCAGGGCCTCGGTGGTGGGGGCGAGCCCGCACAGCAGCGAGGCGGCCGCGAACCAGACCACCCCGATGACGAACACCCGCCGGCGGCCGTAGTGGTCGCCGAGCGACCCGCCGAGCAGCAGCAGCCCGGCGAGGGTGAGGGTGTAGGCGTTGACGACCCACTGCAGGCCGGAGATGCCGGCGTCCAGGTCCTCGCCGATGGTCGGCAGGGCGATGTTGACGACGGTGGTGTCGAGGAAGGCGATGCCCGTCCCGAGGATGGTGGCCAGCAGCACCCAGCGGCCGGCCGGGCTGGCGTAGCGCAGCCCGCCGCCCTCGGCATCGGCCGCCGAGGTCAGCGCCCGCCGCCCTTCAGCCGCGCGAACAGGCCGCCGGCGTGCGGGTCGACCTCCTCACCGCGGAGCTGGGCGAGCTGCCGCAGCAGGGCGCGCTGCTGCTCACCGAGGTGGGTCGGGGTCTGCACGGCGATCTCCACCAGCAGGTCGCCGCGGCCGCGGCCCTCCGGGTGGGGCACGCCGCGCCTGCGGAACCGCTTCACCGTGCCCGCCTGGGTGCCCGGCTCGACCTCGACCGTTTCGATCCCGTCGAGGGTCTCGAGCTCGACGCTGCCGCCGAGGGCCGCCACCGTCATCGGCACCGGCAGGCTGCAGAGCAGCTCGTCGCCCCGGCGTTCGAACACCGGGTGGGGGTCCACGGCCAGCTCGACGATCAGGTCGCCTGGCGGGCCGCCGTACTGGCCGGCGTGGCCACGGCCCGGGTAGCGGACCTGGCTGCCGTCGTCGAGGCCGGGCGGGATGTCGATCGTGAGGGTGGAGTCCTGCATCAGCAGCCCCTGGCCGCGGCATTCCTGGCAGGGCGAGCGGATCTCGTGGCCGCTGCCGCCGCAGACCGAGCAGGTGGTGGCGGTGACCAGCTGGCCGAGCAGCGACTGGCGGACAGTGCGCTGCTGGCCGGAGCCGTTGCAGCGCGAACAGACCGTCGGCTCGGTGCCCGGCTTGGCGCCGGAGCCGCCGCAGCGCTGGCAGGGGGCGGCCGCCCGCACGCGCACGTCCTTGGAGGTGCCGAAGACCGCCTCCGTGAACGGCAGGCGCAGGCGCATGCCGATGGTGTCGCCACGGCGGGCCCGCGAACGGGTGCGGGGCCGGCCCATGAACGGGTCGCCGCCGCCGAAGAACGCCCCGAGCAGGTCGTCGAAGGAGGCGCCGAAGCCGGCGAACGGGTCGGCGGCGCCGGCGGGGAGGCCGTCCACCCCGGCGTCGCCGTAGGCGTCGTAGCGCTGGCGCTTGTCGGGGTCGGACAGGACGCTGTAGGCCTTGCTGATCTCCTTGAACCGTTCGGCCGCCTCCGGGTCGTTGCCGTTGACGTCCGGATGGTACTGGCGGGCCAGCCGGCGGTAGGCGCGCTTGATCTCCTCCGACCCGGCGCTCCGGTCGACCTCCAGCAGCTGGTAGTAGTCGCTCACCCGCCCCCCTCGAAGGCGTCGCCAAGGTAGCGCGCCACCGCCTGGACGGCGGCCATCGCGCGCAGGTAGTCCATCCGGGTCGGGCCGAGCACACCGATGCTGCCGCTGGCGTCGCCGGCCAGGTAGGCGGAGATCACCAGGGAGCAGGCCTCCATCCCCTCGACCGGGTTCTCGGAGCCGATCACCACCGAGACCTTGTTCTTGCCAAGGGCGGCCTGCAGCAGGCGCAGCACCAGCACCTGCTGCTCCAGCGCCTCGTAGACCTGGCGGACGGTCTCGATGCCGTCGAAGGCGTCGGGGCCGGCGATGTGGGCCTGGCCGCCGAGCCAGATCCGCTCGGTGCTCTGGTCGCCGACGACCTGGCCGATGGCGCCTGCGAGGGTGGCGAACAGGGCGCGGCGCTGCGGCGGGACCTCGGCGGCCATCGCGTCCAGGACCAGCTCTGCCCTGGAGAGCCGCTCGCCGGCCAGCCGCTCGTTGAGCTGGCGGCGGAGCTCCTCGAGGTCCTCGGAAGCGACCTCGGAGGCGGTCTCGACCAGGCGCTTCTCGACCCTGCCGGAGTCGACGATCAGCACCAGCATGATCACATGGGGGCCGAGGCCGACCAGCTCGACGTGGCGCAGCCGGGAGCGGTCGAGCGCGGGCGGGGCCACCATCGCCGTGTAGCGGGTCAGGTTGGAGAGCAGCAGGGAGGTGCGCTGCAGGGTCTCCTCCAGGTCGGCGGCGCCCTCGAAGTAGCGGGCGATGGTCTCCTCCTGGGCGCGGGCCAGCTCCCCCACCCCGGAGAGGGCGTCCACGTAGAAGCGGTAGCCGCGGTCGGTCGGCACCCGGCCAGCGCTGGTGTGGGGGTGGGAGAGGTAGCCCTGCTCCTCCAGCACAGCCAGCTCGTTGCGGATGGTCGCCGGGGAGACGCCGAGCGAGTAGCGGTCGGTCAGGGTCTTGGACCCGACCGGTTCGGCGGTGTGGATGAACTCGTGGACCACGACGCGCAGCAGGCGCGCCTTTCGCTCGTCGAGGTTCATGGACGCCCTCCCTGCGCAAGACGATCCATGCTCGGCAGCGTAGCAGTCAAGGTATGCGACTGCTAAACACCCCCTGCCGAACGCTCCTGGTGACGGAGCGTGCGAGGAGCGTGACCGCGAGGAGGCCGGCGAGGCCGCTGGCGACGATGACGGCCTGGGGGTTGGCGAACTCCGCGGCGGCGCCGGCGGCGGCGAACCCCAGGCCGTTGGAGAGCATCAGGCCGGAGGTGACGAGGCTCAGGGTACGGCCCCGCAGGTGCTCTGGGGTCGCCTCCAGCAGCGCCTGGTCCAAGCCGATGCTGTAGGCCCAGCCGAGACCGGAAAGGGCGAGCAGCGCCACGGCGGGGAGGAGCGCCGGACGGGCGACGAAGCACAGCAGCGGCACGAACGTCCAGGTGGCGAGCGGCACCATGAGCCGCAGGCGCCCGGACGGGCTGAGCCGGGAACCGGCGGTGAGCATGCCGGCCACCGAGCCGGCCGCCGCCGCGGCGAGCAGCAGGCCGACCGCTGCCGGGCTCCGACCGAGCTGGGCCACGTAGGGCGCGGCGAGCGCCTCCGGGGCGACCGTGAACGCGGGCGGCAGCCAGTAGAACAGCAGCAGCGGCCGCAGCCTCGCCGAGCCGAGCGCCAGCCGCACGCCGGCGAGCGAGTCCCGCGCGACCGAGCGGCGGGGCGCGCCCGCCGGCACAGCTGGTGGCGGCCGCTCCCTGGTGCCAACGCGCAGCAGGACCGCCGAGGCGAGGAAGCTGGCCGCGTCGAGCAGCAGCAACGGTCGCGGCGGCAGCATGGTGAGCAGCACCCCGCCGAGCGCGAAGCCCCAGATCTGCGAGGTCTGCGCGACCATGCGCAACAGCGAGCGGCCCAGCGCGAAGCCCTCGCCGCTCAGCACGTCGGGCAGGCTCGCGGCACGGGCGCCCTGGAACACCGG
>DASYRU010000339.1:0-3021 GCA_036004165.1 Actinomycetota bacterium | reverse complement strand
GCTCGCAGGGCCGCGTCCTTCTCGGCCGGGTCGTCGACCGGCCGGGTGCGGCCGAGGACCACCACCGAGCGGTAGTTCAGCGAGTGGTGGAAGGCCGAGCGGGCCAGCACCAGCCCGTCCAGCAGGGTGACGGTGACGCAGACCTGCATGCCGGGGCGCAGGCCGAGCCGGCTGCCGGTCGAGCCGTGCAGGTAGAGGTTCTCGCCGACGCGTGCGTACCCGGTCGGGATCACGTACGGCTGCTGGTCCACCACGAAGCCGACATGGCAGAGGAAGCCCTCGTCCAGGATGGCGTGGACGGTCGCACGGTCGTAGGCCGCCCGTTCGGGCAGCCGCCTGATCCTGGTCCTGGCCGTCGGCCGGTAGGTCATCAACCTCGGAATGGAATGTAACAGTACATAATTGTTATCGTTCCATTACGATACCAGGAACGTGGGTCGGCCGTCAGCGGGAACGCGGTCGCGGATTGTTCCACCGCTGCCGTACGTTGAACTTCACGTCACCAGTTCCTGACCTCCTGGAGTCGCCCGCTGGCCTACCGTCCGAACGCGCCGCCCCCTGACGGCCTCGCCCTCGGCACCCTGCGCCGGATCGTCGGCCTGATGCGGCCCTACTGGCGGCGGGTGACGGTGGCGTTCACCCTCGGGGTGACGATGATGGCCGTCACCACGCTGATCCCCCTGGTGACCCGGACGATCATCGACGACGGGCTGACCAGGCGGGTGCCTGGCGTGCTGAGCCGCGAGATCGCCCTGCTCATGCTGCTGGCGCTGGTCCGCTGGGTCGCCGGTGGGCTGCGGCGCAACCTCTCCGGCCGGGTCGGCACCGACGTCGAGTACGACCTGCGCAACCGGTTCGGCCGCCACCTGCTGGCGCTGGAACCCGGCTACCACGACCGGGTCCAGACCGGCCAGCTGCTGTCGCGGGCGACCTCCGACATCCGCGCGCTGCGCTACTTCATCTCCTGGGGGCTGGTGTTCAGCATCCTGAACCTGATCACCTTCGCGATCGCCGCCACGCAGATGTGGGCGCTGTCGCCCCGGCTCAGCCTGGTCGTGCTCGCTCTGGGGCCCCCGCTGGTCTACGGGGCGGTGCGCTTCAACAGCCGCCTGCACTCGATCTACTGGCAGGTGCAGCAGGAGATGGGCGACCTGACCACGGTGGTGGAGGAGTCCGCCGCCGGGGTGCGGGTGGTCAAGGCGTTCGGGCGCGAGGCCGAGCAGGAGCGGCGGCTGGAAGTCGAGGCCCGCTCCATCCGCGACGAGAACCTGCGCGCCGCCAGGCTGCGCGCCTTCTACAACCCCCTGCTTTCGATCCTGCCGCAGCTCAGCCTGGCGGCGATCCTCTGGTACGGCGGGCGCCTGGCCGCCGACGGCCAGATCACGCTCGGCACGCTGGTCGCCTTCAACAGCTACCTGCTGCTGCTGGCCTGGCCGCTGCAGGGGCTTGGCATGTTGTTCGGCTTCGCCCAGCGGGCGGCGGCCAGCGGCGAGCGGGTCTTCGAGGTGCTCGACCAGCCGCCCGCGATCGCCGACCGGCCGGGCGCGCTGCCGCTGCCGCCCCCCGGACAGGACCTGCCGAGGGGGGCACGCATCACCTTCGAGGGGGTGAGCTTCCGCTACGGCGAGACGGGCCGGCCGAGCCTCGCCGAGGTCGACCTGGAGGTGCGGCCCGGGTCGCGGGTGGCGGTGGTCGGCAGCACCGGCTCTGGCAAGTCGACGCTGCTGAGCCTGATCCCCCGCCTCTACCAGCCGAGCGCGGGTCGGGTCCTGGTCGACGGCCACGACGTGGCCGGCCTCACCCTCGACTCGCTGCGGGCCGCGGTCGGGATCGTCCACCAGGAGCCGGTGCTGTTCTCGGCCAGCCTGCGGGAGAACGTCGCCTTCGGCCGGCCAGGGGCCGGGGACCGGGAGGTGCTGGACGCGCTGGCCGCCGCGGCCGCCCGCGACGTCGTCGGCACGCTGCCGGACGGCCTCGACACGGTCGTCGGGGAGCAGGGCTACACCCTGTCGGGCGGCCAGCGCCAGCGGGTCGCCCTTGCCAGGGCGCTGCTGATGGAACCGCGGGTGCTGATCCTCGACGACGCCCTCTCCCACGTGGACGTGGCCACCGAGGCCGAGATCCTGGCCGGCCTCGACCAGGCGCTCGGCGGCGCCACCGTGCTGCTGGTCGCCAACCGCCGGGCCAGCCTGCGCCTGGCCGAGCGGATCGTGCTGCTGGAGCGCGGCCGGGTGGTCGCCCAGGGCAGCCACGAGGAGCTGGTCGCCAGCGAGCCCCGCTACCGGGCGGTGCTGGCCCACGCCGGCGGCGGGATCGACCGCCTGGTGGAGGAGGCCGCCTTGTGAGCACCCACACCTGGGGTGCGCCGGCCGAGGACGGCCGGCGGGAGCGTGGCGCCGGACGGCGCGCGCGGGCGTGGCTGTGGCCGCTGGTCCGGCCCCACCGGAGGCTGGTCGCGCTCGGGTCGCTGGCGGTGCTGGTCCAGACCGGGGCGGGGCTGGCCATGCCCTATCTGGTGAAGGTCGCCATCGACCAGGGCGTGGTGCCGCAGCGGCTGGACGTGCTCAACCGCGTCGCCATCGCCTTCCTCGGCCTGGTCGGGGTGCAGTTCCTGGCCAGCCGGGTGGAGACCCTGGCCGTGGCGAGGGCCGGCCAGCGGGTGCTGTTCGCCATCCGCAACCAGCTCTTCCGGCATCTGCAACGCCTGTCGCTCGACTTCTACGAGCGGGAGCGCACCGGGCGCCTGGTGGCCCGGATGACCGCCGACATCGAGGCGATGGGCGACCTGGTCACCGACGGGCTGGTCACGCTCGTCACCGCCCTGATCAGCCTGGTCGGGGTGGCGGTCATCCTGGTCGCCCTCGACTGGCGGCTGGCCTTGGCCACGCTGGTGGTCGCCCCGGTCATCGCCCTGGCGGCCCGCGGCTACCGGCGCTGGTCGGCGGAGGCGTACCGGCAGGTCAGGGAGACCCACAGCGTGGTCACCGTGCAGCTGCAGGAGGCGCTCGCGGGGGTCAGGGC
>DASYRU010000338.1:0-3197 GCA_036004165.1 Actinomycetota bacterium | reverse complement strand
AGCCCTTGGTGTAGTCGAACTTCTCCACCGCCCGGATCAGCCCCAGGTTGCCCTCCTGGATCAGGTCCAAGAACAGCATGCCGCGGCCCACGTACCGCTTGGCGATCGACACCACCAGACGCAGGTTGGCCTCGATCAGCTTCTTCTTGGCCAGCTGGCCGTGGCGCTCGGTGCGCTGCAGCTCGCGCAGCCGCAGGGAGGTGACCTTCTTGCCGTCGTCGGTGGCCTTGTCGATCTCGGCGGTGGCCGCCTCCCCTTCCTCGATCGCCTTGGCGAGGATGACCTCCTGCTCGGCGGTCAGCAGGGGGACCTTGCCGATCTCCTTGAGGTACATGCGGACCGGGTCGTTGGTCGGCGCCTTGAGCGCGAGCTCCTCGTCGCGGGCGGAGCGTGCCTCGCGGGCGAACTCCTCCGCGTCGAGCTCGTCGACCATCTCGACGACCTCGATGTTCTCGTCCTGCAGGTGCTGCAGGATGTTGTCCATCTGCTCGGCCGAGACGTCGACGGGGGCGAGGGCCTCGATCACCTCTTCGTTGGTGAGGAAGCCGCGCTCCTTGCCTTTGGCGACGAGGTCACGCACCTCATCGATCTGGGCCTCTTTGGCCATCGCCATCTGCTCAGGCACCTCTCGTTCCGTGCGGACCCACGTGGGAGCGCCGCAACTCCACCTACGCGGTGCGCTCGGGGAGACCCCCGTCGCCTCCTGGCCGCGGCTCCCGCAGGGCTCGCCGTCGGGCCTCGAGGGCGATCAGCTCTTCGAAGACCTGAGTGTACTCGTGCGGCCGCTCCACCGGGTTCATCCGCTGCAAGGTCCCCTTGAGCTGGTCGATGATGCGGGTGAGGCGGAACTCCTCGAGCCTCCGAAAGACCTGCTCAGCGTACGCCCGGTTCTCCTCTGCCGCGAACGCCTCGACGGCGAGGCCGCGCAGGAAGCGGCGGTCGGTCTCGGTGGCGGCCGCCTCCAGGACGGCCTTCAGCGGCGAGCCGGGGCCGCCCGCCTTGGCCAGGGCGGCGAAGGAGGCGCCGGCCGCCGGCGCCGTGAACCAGTCGGCCTCCCACCGCTCGGCGGCATGGACGGTCCAGTCGGGGTGCTGCAGGGCGAACTTGAGCGCCTCGCACTCGACCCGCGCCTGGGGGCTGCGCGAGCGCGGCGGGGCCTTGGCCTCGGCCGGCGGGCGGGCCGGCGTCCGGCCACCGATGAGCGCCTGGTACTCGGCGCCGTACTCGTCCAGGCCGAGCCGCAGCACCACCGAGCGGGCGTAGGCGTTGCGCTGCAGGGAGTCGGGAACCTTGCTCAGCACCGGAACCAGCTCGCGGACCGCGCGCACCTTTCCTTCCGGTTGGCGCAGGTCGAACTCGGCCAGCTTCCAGTCGATCCACCAGCGGACCAGCGGCTGCGCCGCCTCGACCAGCTCGCGGAAGGCCTCTCCGCCGTGGCGGGCGACATAGTCGGCGGGATCCAGGCCGCCCGGCACGATCGCGACGTAGGCCGACAGCACCGCGTTGGGCTCCGCGACCAGCTCGGCGATCCCCCGGCCGGTGGCCACCCCGCCGGCGGTGTCGGCGTCGAAGGCGAGCACCACCCGGCCGGTGAAGCGGTTCAGCAGCTTGAAGTGCTCGGCCCGCAGGGCGGTGCCGCAGGTGGCGACCGCCTGCGGCACGCCCGCCTGGTGACAGGCGATCACGTCGGTGTAGCCCTCCACCACCACCGCGTAGCCGGCCTGCACGATCGCCGTCTTGGCCCAGTTCAGCGCGTACAGCGCCCTGCCCTTGTGCCAGATGGGGGTCTCGGAGGTGTTGACGTACTTGGGGCCGCGGCCCCCGTCGGCGTCGAGCAGCCGGCCGCCGAAGGCGACCGGGTCGCCGGCCAGGTCGAAGACCGGGAACAGCACCCTGGCGTGGAAGGCGTCGCGGAGGCCACGGTTGCCGGTCCGGGCCAGCCCGGCCTCGGTCAGCTCCTCCGGCCGGAACCCCTTGCCGCGCAGATGGTCGACCAGCGCCTCCCAGGAGCCGGCCGGCGCCCAGCCGAGCCGGAACCGCTCGGCGAGGGCCCGGTCGAAGCCGCGCGCCGACAGGTAGGCGCGGGCCGGGCGACCGTCCGGCGAGTCCAGCAGGGCGCGCTGGTAGAAGGCGACCGCCTCGGCGTGGGCGGCGACCAGCCGGCTCTTGCGGCCGAGGCTGCCGCGCTCGCCGGCCGAGCGGCCCTCGTAGCGAAGCTCGATCCCGGCGCGCTGGGCGAGCCGCTCGACCGCCTCGGTGAACGACAGCGTCTCCTGCTTCATCAGGAAGTCGATCGCGTCGCCCCCTTGGGAGCAGCCGAAGCAGTGCCAAAGGGCACGGGAGGAGTCGACCGTGAAGGAGGGGGTCTTCTCCTGGTGGAAGGGGCACAGGCCCTTCATGCGGGTGCCGCCGCCGGGGCGGAGGGTGACGTACTCGCCGACCAGGGCGACGACGTCGGTTGCCTCGCGGAGCTCAGCGATGGAGTCGTCACGGATGCGGCCGGCCACGGCGTCCTTCACCTCGACGCGAACCTACAGCGAGCTGCCACGGGGAAGGACCCGTCGGGGTCCCCGCGGATTGTACGCGCGCCCCCTGACGGGGCTCAGCCGGGCGCACCGCTGCGGGGCTCGTCCTCGTCGACCCGCGGGCCGTAGACGCTGAAGGCGTGCGCGCCGAGCCCGATGCCCCAGCCGAGCATCGGCCAGACCGGCCAGAAGTAGCCGCCGAAGTTGGTCAGCGCCCAGATCACCACCAGCAGCCCGTTGACCCACAGGTAGGTGAACAGGTGGCGCTGGAAGGCGGCCTTGGCCCTGGCGCGGCCGGGGTCGGGCGGGCGGTGCCGCACCGGCGCGCCGGCGCGGGCCGCGGGCTGGATCGGCGGCAGGTCGGTGGTGATCTCGTCCAGCTCGCCGAAGGTCTTGGCGGCGTACGCCCGGTCGATGCGCTGGTTCAGCTCCTCGGCGTCCAACCGCCCGTCGACGTGGTGCTGGCGCAGCGCCTCGACCACCCGCTCGCGGTCGGCGTCGGCGGCGCGCAGCGACGCGCGCCGTCGCTGCTCCTCGCCCGGGTCCCGGTCCATGCCCGCTCCTCCCCACCCGCTGGCGTCGTGCGGGCCAAAGGGTACAACCCCGCGGGAACCCCGCGAACGCTAGACCGCGTGGGGGGCGAAGGCGGCCTTCCAGGCGGCCAGGGCGTAG
>DASYRU010000337.1:0-6627 GCA_036004165.1 Actinomycetota bacterium | reverse complement strand
TCAGGTCTGACCCAGTACACGTTCAGGAAATCCTCAGGTAGATCTTCCAGGATCGTCACATGACCACCCCGTCGAGCGACGGGCGCAAGCGGCATGATGCCCGGCTGCTCGTTGTGGAGGATGAGCCGAACATCCTCGAACTGCTGGCTGCCAGCCTGCGCTATGCCGGATTCGAGGTGATCACCGCCTCGGCCGGCACGGAGGCCGTGCAGGCGGCGGGCCGTCACCGGCCTGATCTCATCGTGCTCGACGTCATGCTGCCCGACATGGACGGGTTCGACGTCATCCGGCGGCTGCGGGGCGGCGGCACCCGCATCCCCGTCGTCTTCCTGACCGCGCGGGACGCGATGGAGGACAAGGTCCGGGGCCTGACCTTGGGCGGCGACGACTACGTGACCAAGCCGTTCAGCCTGGAGGAGCAGATCGCCCGCATCCGGGCCGTGCTGCGGCGGGGGACGCGCCCCGGAGCCGTCACCTGGGAGGCTCGCCTTCGCCGATCTGGAGCTGGACGAGGACACCCACGAGGTCTGGCGCCAGGGCTCGCCGATCCAGCTCACCGCCACCGAGTTCAAGCTGCTCCGCTACCTGGTCCGAAACGCCCGCCGGGTGGTCTCCAAGGCGCAGATCCTCGACAGCGTCTGGCACTACGACTTCGGCGGCAACGACAACATCGTCGAGACCTACGTCAGCTACCTGCGGCGCAAGGTCGACCGGTTCCGGCCGCCCCTGATCCACACGGTCAGGGGGGTCGGCTACAGCCTGCGCCTGCCCGGCCGATGAGGTCGCTGCGCGGGCGGCTGCTGCTGGCGATGCTCGCGCTGGTCGCCGCCGGGCTGCTCGCCTCCGGCGTGGCCACCTGGCTGGCGCTGCGCTCCTTCCTGGTCGGCCGGGTCGACCAGGAACTGGCCGCCGCCCGGCTGCAGGTCGCGGAGGCCGTCGGGACCGGCGGGCCGGCCGCGCTCGGCGCCTTCGAGCGGCAGGGGGCCGCCCGGCTCGGCCTCGACTCCGGCTGGGTCGAGGTCAGCAGCGGCGGCCGGCGGCTGCGGCTGGTTCCCCTCGACCCGGCGAACCCGCGCCACGAGCGTGGTTGGCAGGGGCCGCCGTGGCTGGGCAGGGACGGGGCGGGGCGCGCCCCGCCGGAGCTGCCGGACGACCTGCCGGACCGGGTGGTCCGGCTCACCGTCCAGCCGGAGGGCCACCGCGGGGTCCCCTACCGGGTGCAGGCCGGCCCCGTCGCCGGCGGTGACCTGGTGGTCGCGGTCGCCGTCCCGCTCAGCGGGGTGTTCGAGACCCTCGGCCGGCTGATCCTGGTGGAGGCGCTGGCCAGCGCCGCCGTGCTGGTCGGGCTCGGCCTGCTGGCGCTGCGCCTGGTCCGGCTCGGCCTGCGCCCGCTCGACGACATCGCCGCCACCGCCGGGGCGATCGCCGCCGGCGACCTGTCGAGGCGGGTCGGCCCGGCCGAGCCGACCACCGAGGTCGGACGGCTCGGCCTGGCCCTCAACGCCATGCTCGGCCAGATCGAGGCCGCGTTTGCCGAGCGGCGGGCGTCGGAGGCCCGGTTGCGGCGCTTCGTCGCCGACGCCTCCCACGAGCTGCGCACCCCGCTGACCTCGATCCGCGGCTACGCCGAGCTGTTCCGCCGCGGCGCCGACGCCAGGCCGGAGGACCTGGCCACCACCATGCAGCGGATCGAGGAGGAGGCCGAGCGGATGGGAGGGCTGGTCGACGAGCTGCTGCTGCTGGCCCGCCTCGACCAGGGCCGCCCGCTGCAGCGGGCGCCGGTTGACCTCGCCGTGGTCGCCGCCGAGGCGGTCGAGCAAGCACGGGTGATCGACCCCGAGCGTCCGCTGGAGCTGGACACCGACGGCCCGGTGGTGGTCCTCGGCGACCAGCAGCGGCTGCGCCAGGTCGCCGCCAACCTGCTGGCCAACGTCCGCATGCATACCGCTGCTGGTACCGCGGCCCGGGTCGAGGTCAGCGCCGGCGACGGCCGCGGCGTGCTGGAGGTGGTCGACCACGGCCAAGGGCTCTCCCAGGAGCAGGCGGCGAGGGTCTTCGACCGCTTCTACCGCACCGATCCGGCACGCGCCCGCAGCAAGGGCGGCGCCGGCCTCGGCCTGTCGATCGTGGCCGCCATCGCCCAGGCGCACGGCGGCAGGGCCTCGGTCGCCTCCGCACCCGGGCGTGGCGCCCGCTTCCGGATCGAGCTGCCCCTCGCCCAGGCGCCGCCCTAGGGTGGGGTCCGCGACGAGGTCCGCCGCTAGGCGGTGGGGGCCGCCCCCCGAGCGCCGAGCGGGGGCCGGGGGGCGACCGCCTCGAGCCGCACCCTGGCGTCGACCACCACGGCCCCCTCGGTCAGCACCCTGACCGGGTTGCAGTCCAGCTCGGCGATCTCGGGGTGGGCCTCCACCAGCGCGCCGAGGCGGACCAGGACGTCCTCGAGCGCGGCGACGTCGGCCGCCGGCGCGCCGCGGTAGCCGTCAAGCAGCGGGAAGGTGGCCAGCGAGCGGACCATCTCGGCCGCGTCGGCCGCGGTCAGGGGGGTGAGCCGCACGGCCACGTCCTTCAGCAGCTCGGTCGCGGTGCCGCCGGCGCCGCAGGCGACCACCGGGCCGAACAGGGGGTCGTGGACCACGCCGAGGAGCAGCTCGACCCCGTCGGGGACCATCCGCTGGACCAGGAAGCGCTCCACGCGGTGGCCGGCGGCGGCCACGTCGGCGGCCATCCCGGTGGCGGCCTCCCGCACCGCGTCCGGGTCGGCCAGGCCGAGACGCACGCCCCGCACCTCGGTCTTGTGGATCAGGGTGGGAGCCACCGCCTTGAGGGCGACCGGCCCGCCGAGCTCCTCCGCGGCCGCGGCGGCCTCCTCCGGGGTGCCGACCAGCCGCCAGTCGGCCAGCGGCAGCCCCCAGCAGCCGAACAGCCGTGCCACCTCGTCGGGGGCGAGCCAGCGCGGCCCCTCGGCGAGCGCGGCCGCCAGCACCGCGGCGGCCTCGTCGCGGCGCACCCCCTCCAGCTCCGGCGGCGGCGCCTCCGGCCGCGCCAGCCAGGCGCCGTGGTCGGCCGCGCGCGCAAGGGCGCGGGCAGCGTCCTCGGGGAAGCCGTAGGCGGGGATGCGCAGCTCGCCGGTGCGCAGCTCCGGCGGCCCTCCGGCCGCCGACATGAACACGGCGAGGACGGGGATCTCGGCCTCGGTGGCGCCGACCGCCGCCTTGACCGCCGTCGCCACCTCGCCTGGCGCCGTCAGCAGCGGCGGGATGAAGATGACGATGGTCGCGTCGACCTCCCCGGAGGCGGCCACCAGCTCCACCGTGCGCCGGTAGTGCTCTGCCGGCGCGGAGGCGAGCATGTCGACCGGGTTGGCGACCGCGGCGGCCGGCGGCAGGCCCTCGGCCAGCCGCGACCTGAGCGCCGCCGACAGCTCCACCACCTCCAGGCCCGCCGCCTCGCAGGCGTCGGCGCACAGGATCCCAGGACCGCCTGCGTTGGTGACGATCCCGACCCGCCGGCCGCGCGGCTGGGGCTGGTTGGCGAGCAGCGAGGCGACGTCGAACAGCTCCGCCAGGGTGTCGGCGCGGATCACCCCGGCCTGCCGGAACAGCGCGTCGACGGTCACGTCCGAGGAGGCCAGCAGCGCGCCGGTGTGCGACGAGCTGGCCCGCGCCCCGGCCACCGAGCGGCCGCTCTTGACCGACAGCACCGGCTTGGAGCGCGCCACCCGGCGGGCGATCCGGGCGAACTTGCGCGGGTTGCCGAACGACTCCAGGTACAGCAGCACCACCGAGGTGTCCGGGTCCTCCTCCCAGTACTCGAGCAGGTCGTTGCCGGAGATGTCGGCCTTGTTGCCGACCGACACGAACGACGACAACCCCAGCCCGAGCGCGTTGGCGTAGTCGACCACGGCAAGGCCGAGGGCGCCGCTCTGGGACATGAAGCCGACCCGGCCACGCACCGGCGCGTTGGGGCCGAAGGTGGCGTTCAGCCGCACGTCCGGGTTGGTGTTGACGATGCCGAGGCAGTTGGGGCCGATCAGGCGCATGCCGGCCGCCCGGCAGACGGCCAGCAGCTCCTGCTGGCGCTCCGCGCCCTCCTGCCCGGTCTCGGCGAACCCGGCCGAGATCACCACCAGCGCCCGCACGCCCTTGACGGCGCAGTCGCGGGCCGCCTCGACCACCCCGGCCGCCGGCACCACGATCACCGCCAGGTCGACCGGCCCTGGCACCTCGCCGACCGTGGGGTAGGCGACCACCGACTGGATGACCGGCGCGTTGGGGTTGACCGGGTACACCGGGCCGTTGAACCCGGCGGCCAGCAGGTTGTGGAACACCTCGGCGCCGACCGTGCCCCGCCGCCGCGAGGCCCCGATCACCGCCACCGAGCGCGGCGCCAGGAAGGCGTGCATGGCGGCGGCGGCGGCCACCTGCTCGCGCCGCTCGAAGCGCTCCAGCGCCTCCGGCGACAGCGAGGTGGGCACCTCGACCAGGATCAGGCCGGGCTCCGAGCGCAGCTCCACCGGGAAGCCGCTGGAGCGGAACACGCCGATCATGCGGTGGTTCTCGGGCAGCACCTCGGCGCTGAGCACGCCGATGCCGCCGTCGTCGGCCGCCTCGGCGAGCTGGCCGAGCAGGATCGTCCCCAGCCCGCGGCCCTGCCAGCGGTCGGCGACGGTGAGCGCGACCTCGGCCCGGTCCGGGCGTCCGGGCTCGCGCTGCCAGCCGGCGTGCGCGATCACCTGACCGTCGTCGCCCATCGTGGCCACCAGGCCGTAGCGGTCCCGGTAGTCGACCTGGGTGGCCCAGGCGACGGCGCTGGCGAGGTTGGGGAAGCCGGAGAAGAAGCGCAGCCAGCGGCTCTGGTCGGACAGCTCGTTCAGCAGCCGCTCCACCCCTGGTGCGTCGTCGGCCCTGACCGGCCGCACGTGCACGGTGGAGCCGTCCCGCAACGCCACGTCGGCCGCCCGGTGGGCGGGGTAGGGATGCGCCTGCTCGGCGTTGGTGGAGGCGGACATGGCCGCTCGATGGTACCGCGCCCCCCGGCCCGCTCCAGCCCCAATCGGCTTCGCGCGTTGCCTTGCCGCCCGCCCCGATCCCGCCCACCCCGCGTGGGCTGTCGCAACACGCGAACCCGATTGTCTTTGGGATACTTCGCGGCATGTCCGAACGGCCAGCGGCGGCGCCGGCCGGCCCCGACGCGGGGGCGGCCCTGGCCGGCGTGCCGGCGGGTACCGGCCAGCGGCGGCCGAGCCGGCTGCGTTCCTACGTCATCGCCGAGGCGCTGGCGATCGCCCTCGGCTACGTGGTCACCACGCTGCAGGACGGCCCACCGGCGACACCGGCGCGCTGGGCGCTGGTGGCCGCCGGCGGGCTGGCGGTCGCCATCCCGCTGTGGATCAAGTCGAGGAGGGAGTTGCGCCAGGAGGCCGAGACGCTCTCGGCCGAGGCGCTGGCGATCGAGAGCGACACCAAGCTCCGCCTGGTGGTCGGGGACGTGGTCACCCCGATCGCCGAGGTGGTCGGCCGGGTGCACCAGGCGGTCGCCGAACGGGAGTCGCTGCGTGGCCAGCTCAAGCAGCTCATCGTGGAGGCGGCCGCCAACCTCTGCGACGGCGAGCGAGTGCGGGCGAGCTTCTTCGAGCTACGCGGCGGCGCCATGCGCGCCACCGCCTGGTTCGGCAGGGCCGACCCGCCGACCACGGTGTTCACCGACGAGCCGGACGACCGCCGCGGCCAGGAGGCGCTGCTGCTGGTGCGCTTCCACGACTACCTGCTGGTCGACGACGTCCGCGCCGAGGCACTGCCGCGCGGCGCCGAGCCACGACCCGGCGCCTCCTACCGGTCCTTCATCAGCGTCGCCGTGTTCTGCGGCGAGCAGAGCTTCGGGATGCTCTCGGTGGACGCCCCGGAGGCGAGCGCCTTCGACGAGACCGACCTGAACGTGATGCGGGCGATGGCGCAGATGCTCGGGGCCGGCCTTGTCGACCGGCCACCGCCGGTGGCAAGCTGACCAGCACGGGCAATCGAAGGGACGGTCGATGCTGCGGGGTCAGGTGGTGCCGGAGGAGGCGCGCGCCTGGACGGCCGGGCTGCTGCTGGCCAGCGACTACTTCACCTGGGCGCGCCAGCGGGCGCTCGTCAAGGCGAGCGCGGCCATCCGCGGCCGCCTGCGGCGCGGCTCGGCGCCTAGGTCGGAGGATCCCGGAACGTCACCGTGACGTCGGTGTAGCCGAGCGAGCGGAGCATGCTCTCCAGCATCGCCCTGGTGTTCTGCTCGGCCCGTTCCACCAGCCCGCTCTCGGCCGCCGCCTGCTCCAGCTTGCTCTCGGCGAGCTGGTACAGCTGCCGTTCACTGGTCGGGTTGTCGGACAGCACGCCGCCGAGCCGGTCCAGCAGGCCCCGTTTCCTGGAGAAGACGTAGCTCCTGTCCGGGTCGACGTGCGCCTTGGAGAGTCGGGCCCTCGGCAGGGTGATCTGGGCGGAGCGGCGGTCTTCCGAGACCCTGATCGCGCCCTTGTCGATGGCGGAGAAGTCGACCTCGGCGTCGACGTTGCCGGCGGCCACGAACAGGGTCCGCTCGCCCTTGATGACCAGCGGGATGCCGGTGGAGCTCTCCTCCAGGTCGACCAGCACC
>DASYRU010000336.1:0-2324 GCA_036004165.1 Actinomycetota bacterium | reverse complement strand
GCCAAGATGAGCAACAGCACCGACGGGTTCGTCAAGCTGCTGGCCCGCCCCGGCTCCGGCACGATCGTCGGCGGCGCGGTGATCGCCGGCTACGCCTCCGACCTGATCGCGCCGATCTCCGCGGCCTGCTTCAACCGGCTCCCTGCCAGCCAGTTCTCCCAGGCCTTCCAGGTCTACCCGTCGTTCGCCGGCTCCATCCAGGAGTGCGCCCGCCGCCTGGCCGTCCGCGTCCAGGGCGGCTACCGGTACTGAGCAGTGCCGGCCCGGTCGGGCTTTCGACCGCCGCCATCATGCTCGCGCTCTCCGCAGCTTCGTCGGGTCGGGCCCGACAGCTTCTACTGCAACCGTTCCTGCCACAGTCCCTGGCGGTGAGCCATCTGCACCAGCCGGTCGCGGAACCTGCCGGTCGGGATCCCCGCGACGACGCGGCGCAACCGCTTGCCGCGCCCGCCGCGCCCCAGCGTCTCCCTTCCGGCCGCTCGGGCGTCGGCGAAGCCGAGGTCCTCGATCGCCACGGCCGGTACCCCACGCGAACGCGCCAGCGCGCAGAGCTGGCTGATGGCTGTCCGCAAGTGCCCGTCCCTGGTCGCCGCAGGCAGCCCGGCCAGCTCAAGCGGGATGGTCACCGGCCCACCGACCGGGTTGCCGTGCCGGGTCGATGGTCCTGCAGGCCAGGTGGTCGGCGTTGAGGTCCGCCGCCACCACCCCGCCGGCGACCGCCTGCTCGCCGCTCGGGATCGGCTGGGGCTGGACCTTCCAGCTCGCGGCCAGATGCCAGCGGTGCTTGGCGGGGTCCAGGGTGATGTCATACCGCACCGCGCCGCTTGCTGCCTGGGCGGCGACCTCGTCACCGCGATAGGTGAAGGCCACCGGGCAGGTGAGCCGATAGCGGCCGTGGGGCCGGTTGGCCAGGTGGACCAGTGGGGCGGGCAGCTTCAGCTCGAGCCAGCCCTCCACCGGGTGCCAGCGGATCGTCTCGTTCCCCCAGGAGCCGCTGATCGGCACCGAGAGTCGCAGACACTCGCCGGCGTCGACGGTCGCTGCCGATCCTGGCGGGCGCCGGAGAGCATCACGCCGCTTGCTTCCTGACTGATGAATCAGTTAAAAAGGAGGCGGGCCACCCGGTCGGGAGGTGAGCGTGCGTGGAGCGGTATGACGCGATCGTCGTGGGGGGCGGGCACAATGGCCTGGTCGCCGCCGCCTACCTGGCACGGGACGGGCTGCGCACGCTGGTCTGCGAGGCCCGCGAGGTGGTCGGCGGCGCCGCCGTCACCGAGCGGCCCTTCGGCCCCGGCTACCAGGTGACCTCCCTGTCCTACGTGGTCAGCCTGCTGCCACCGGCGATCGTCCGCGACCTGGACCTGGCCGGCCACGGCTACAAGGTCTATCCGCAGGGCCCCTACTTCGCGCCCCACGCCCGCGGCACCTACCTCGAGCTCGCCGACGACCCGGCGAGGCGCCGGGCGGAGATCGCCAAGTTCTCCGCCAGCGACGCCGAGGAGCTCCAGCGCTGGGACGCCTGGATGGGGGAGCTGGCCGGCGTGCTCGGCCCGCTGCTGTCGGCCGTCCCACCCAAGCTCGGCTCGCGCCGCCCGGCCGACCTGGCCGCGCAGGCCAGGCTGCTGTGGCGCCTGCGCGGCCTCGACACCCGCAAGGCGGCCGACGTCACCCGCCTGTTTACCCTGAGCATCGCCGACCTGCTCGAGGAGCGCTTCGAGTCGCCGGAGCTGCAGGCGGTGCTGGCGGTCAGCGGCGTGATCGGCACCTGGGCGGGCCCGCGGGCGCCAGGCACCGCCTACGTGATGGCCCACCACCACATCGGCGACATCGGCGACGGCCACCTCGGCGGCTGGGGCTTCCCCGAGGGCGGCATGGGCGGGGTGACCCGGGCGATGGCCGCCGCCGCCCGCGCCTTCGGCGCCGAGATCCGCACCGCCGCTCCGGTCCGCCGCATCACCAGCCGCGGCGGCCGCGTCACCGGGGTGATCCTGGAGGGCGGCGAGGAGCTGGCCGCCGGCCTGGTGGTGGCCGCCACCCACCCGAAGATCACCTTCCTCGAGCAGGTCGACCGGGCCGAGCTGCCGGCCGAGTTCGTGGCCGACATCCAGCGCTGGAAGAGCCGCAGCGGCACCGTCAAGGTCAACCTGGCGGTCGACCGGCTGCCCGAGTTCGCCGCCAGGCCTGGCTTCGACCCGCAGGTCCACGGCGGCACCATCGTGCTGGCCGAGTCCCTGGACGACATGGAGGCCGCGTTCCAGGACGCGGCAGCGGGCCGGCCCTCGGCGGTCCCGTTCGCCGACGTCTGCATCCCCTCGGTGTTCGAC
>DASYRU010000335.1:0-5970 GCA_036004165.1 Actinomycetota bacterium | reverse complement strand
CTGGAGCGCCAGACCTGGGACATGACCCCGCCCGCGCCGCGTCTCCCCCCCGACGTGGTCGCCGGCACCGCCGCCCGCTACCGGGAGTGTTACGAGCGCCTGGTCGGCCGCCCGCTCGACGCCTGGCTGGCCGAGGCACGCAAACGCTGACCGCGCCGGCTCATGTGCTCTCCCACAACCTGCGCCCGATCGTGGCCACGACGCGGCGAGGGGAGATGCGGGCCGCCTGGACCAGCAGCTTGTTCCTCAGGCCGGTGACGACCACCCGCCGGCCGCTGTTCAGCCCCTGGTAGCCAACGCGAGCGACCTCGGCGCTGCTCATCTGCCTTCTGTACAGGCGCGTCGAGTCAGCGCCGGCCCTCGCGCTGAACCCGGTCCGCGTCGGGCCGGGACAGAGAGCGGTCACGGTCACGCCGCTCTGTCGCAGCTCCTCGGCGATGGCCTCCGAGAACGACAGCACGTACGCCTTGGTGGCACCGTAGACGGCCGCCAGCGGTCCCGGCGCGAAGGCTGCGGTCGAGGCGACGTTGAGGATCCGCCCTGAGCGTCGCGCTACCATCGGCGGCAGCAGGAGCCGGGTCAGCTGTGTCAGGGCCACGACGTTGACCTGGATCATGTCGTGTTGCGTCTGCGGGTTGTTGTCGAGGAACGCGCCGTTCATGGCGAAGCCGGCGTTGTTGACCAACACGTCGATCTCGATCGACGCCGCCTGCAGGGCCTCGACGATATCGCGGGCGGCATTCGGCCTTGACAGATCGGACGTGATCACGGTGGCGGCGATGCCGTGCGCCTTCTCGAGCTGCCCGCCGAGCTCGCGTAGCTTCCCCTCGCTGCGCGCCACCAGCACCAGATCGTGGCCGTCGCCGGCGAACTGCTGGGCCAACTCCAGCCCGATGCCACCCGAGGCGCCGGTGATGAGTGCTGTGCTCTTCATCCGCTGCTCCTGCTCTCCCGTCCTCTGGCCCGGTCTAGCATCGAACCGCAGCCAGGGGTATGGCGCCAACTTGGGGCAGGGCAAGCCTGGGTCAGCTCGCACGGGTCCGGCAGACTACCGGCATGAAGGCGCCCGCCGCCCCGCCGGTTCTCCGGCCGCTGATGCTCCACCGCTGGACCGCGGTGACCTTCCTGCATTGGCCGTATCCGCCGCAGGTAGTCCAGCGGCTGCTCCCACCGGGGCTGGAGGTCGACCGGGCCGACGGGACGGCCTGGGTCGGCCTGGTCCCGTTCCGCATGGAGGACGTTCGGCTGCCCGGCCTGCCGCCGCTGCCTTGGGCGTCCCGGTTTCCAGAGACCAACGTGCGCACCTACGTCCGCGACCGGCACGGCCGGAACGGCATCTGGTTCTTCTCGCTGGACGCCGCCCGCCTGGGCGCGGTCGTCACGGCCAGGGTCGCCTACGGGCTGCCGTACTTCTGGGCCGCGATGTCGGTCCGGCGCGACGGCGACCGGGTGCGCTACCGCAGCCGGCGCCGGTGGTCCGGAACGGCCGCCGCGCGGTGCCGGGCCGTCGTGCAGGTCGGAGCCGCCTTCGACCAGGACGAGCTTGGCGAGCTCGACCATTTCCTCACCGCCCGTTTCCGGGTGTACACGCTGATCGCCGGCCGCAAGGCCGCCGCCGACGCCGAGCACCCGTCCTGGCCTCTGGCCAGGGCGCGGCTGCTCGATCTCGAGGACGACCTGGTCGTGGCGGCCGGCCTGCCAAGGCCCGACCAGGCGCCGCTGGTCCACTTCTCCCCTGGCGTCGAGGTCCGGGTCGGCCGCTGGCGGTTGGTCTAGCGGCTACCGCTCGTCCGAGCCCTCCTCCTCGCGCACGCCGCCGACGAACCGCTCCCGCAGCAGGCGCTTGGAGAACTTGCCGGTGGCGGTCTTGGGGATCTCCGCGACGAACTCGACCCGGTCCGGCAGCCACCACTTGGGGAACTTGGCGGCGATCGAGGCGACCAGCTCGGCCTCGCCCACCTCGGCTCCCGGCTTGCGGACGACCACCGCCAGCGGCCGTTCGGCCCACTTCTCGTCCGGGATCGCGATCACCGCCGCCTCGGCCACCTCGGGATGGCCCATCAGCGCGTTCTCCAGCTCCACGCTGGAGATCCACTCGCCACCCGACTTGACCAGGTCCTTGGTCCGGTCGACCAGGTGCAGGTAGCCCTCCCCGTCCACCGTGGCGACGTCGCCGGTGTGGTACCAGCCGTCCACGAAGGTGCTCGCCGAGCGCTCGTCGTCCAGGTACTCGCTGGCGATCCAGGGTCCGCGGAGCAGCAGCTCGCCCATGGACTTGCCGTCGGCAGGCACCGCGCGGCCGTCCTCGTCGACCACCCGCTGCTCCAGCCCGGGCACCAGCCTGCCCTGCTTGGCCTTGTAGGAGTACCTGGCCTCGACGGGCAGCTCGTCCATGCCCGGCCGCAGCCGCGAGAAATGGGTCACCGGGGTCGCCTCGGTCATGCCGTAGGCGTGGATGAACTGCACCCCGTAACGCTCCTCGTAGGTGCGGATCATCGAGACCGGCGCCGCCGAGCCGCCGCAGATGATCCGCTGCAGCGAGCCGAGGTCGCCGCCCTGCTGCTCCAGCACCTGCAGCACCCCGAGCCAGACCGTTGGCACGCCGGCCGAGACGGTCACCCCCTCCTCGCGGATCAGTCGCAGGTAGTCGGCGGGGGTTGGAGCCGGGCCGCCGAACACCTGGCCCGCGCCGTACCAGGCGGCCGCGAACGGCATCCCCCAGGCGTTGACGTGGAACATCGGCACGATCGGGAGCAGCACGTCCCGTTCGCAGATGGCGGCGGTGTCGACCAGGCCGACCATCAGCGAGTGGAGGAAGATCGCCCGGTGGGTGTAGGCGACCCCCTTGGGATGGCCGGTGGTCGCCGAGGTGTAGCAGATGCCGGCGGTCTGCTGCTCGTCCAGGGCAGGCCAGTCGCCGAGCGGCGCCGCCCGCTCCAGCAGCGCCTGGTAGTCGTGCTCGGCGTGGAAGCCGAGCGACGGCCGCTCGCCGCTGTCGGCGGCCAGCACCACCACGTGCTCGACGGTGCCGGTGCTCGGCAGGACGGGTCCGATCGCCGGGGCGAGCTCGGCGTCGGCGATCAGCACCTTGTCGCGGGCGTGGTTGACGATGTAGGCGAGCTGCTCGCCGCCGAGGCGGATGTTCAGGGTGTGGTAGCTGGCGCCCATCAGGGCGGCCGCGAAGTACGCCTCCAGGTGGCGGTCGTGGTTCCAGCAGAAGGTTGCCACCCGGTCCCCGGGCCCGACGCCCAGCTCGCGGAGCGCACCCGCCAGCCTGGCGACGCGCTCGGCCCACTCGCCGTAGGTGGTGCGCTCGACCCCGCCGGGCCGCCTGCTCACCAGCTGCCTGTCGGGGAACAGGGTGCGGGCTCGCTCGTAGATGCTCCGGACGGTGAGCGGGTAGTCCATCATCGCGGCCGGCCTCCTCCGTGGTGGCTCCCTTCGCATGCTCCCATGCGGGACGCTTGTGCGATAGCGTCCCGACGGCGCGCAGCAGTGTCGGGGGACCGCGGCGCCCGGGAGGAACGGCAGTGGAGCTCTACCTGGTCCGGCATGGCGAGACCGAATGGTCGCGGGCCCGGCGGCACACCAGTCGCACCGACGTGCCGCTCAGCCCGGCCGGCGAGGCCGAGGCGGAGGCGCTCGGCGCCCACCTTGCCACCCTGCAGGTCGACCGCGTGCTCTCCAGCCCGCTCAGCAGGGCGGTCACCACGGCCCGGCTGGCCGGCTTCGGCGACCGGCTGGAGGAGACGCCGGCCCTGGTGGAACTCGACTACGGCCGCTACGAGGGCCTCACCACCTCGCAGATCCGGGCCGAGCGGCCCGCCTGGGACCTGTTCCGCGACGGCTGCCCGGGCGGCGAGACGGTGGCCGCTGTCGCCGAGCGGGCCCGCCCGCTGCTGGCCACGCTGGCCGCCGGCGACGGGCGGGTGGCGCTGTTCGGCCACGGCCACCAGCTCCGCATCCTCGCCGCCTGTTTCCTCGACCTGGCGCCGGAAGCCGCTCGCCACCTGTTCCTCGGCACCGCCAGCGTCTCGGTGCTCGGCCGCGAGCACGACTGGCCGGCCGTGCTGCTCTGGAACGAGCAGCAGGGCTCCGGCGCGCACGCTGCCGAGGCCGGCAGCCTCGGCTGGAGAGGCATCCCGAGAGAGACCCGCGGATGACCGGGATCTTCGACGACCCGGCGCGGGCGGCGGCGGTGGCGGTCGCCCGCACCAGGGTCCAGGAGGGCATGACCATCGGCCTCGGCTCCGGCCGGGCCGTGTTCGCCCTGGTCGATGCCCTGGCCTCCAAATGGCGGGGTCAGCTCCGGCTGCGGGCGGTGGTGGCCTCGCCGGCGACCGAGGCCAGGGCGAGGGCGGCCGGCATCCAGGTGGTGGAGCTGGACGGCCAGCTCGCCCTCGACCTGATGCTCGACGGCGCCGACGAGGTCGACCGCGGGCTCGGCCTGATCAAGGGCGGCGGGGCCTCCCTGCTGCGGGAGAAGCTGGTGATGGCGGCAGCCCGCCGGATCGTGATCGTGACCGAGGCGTCCAAGTTCGTCGAACGGCTCGGCGCCGTCCATCCCCTGCCGGTCGAGATCGTCCGCTTCGCCTGGCAGGCGACCCGGCGCCGCCTGCTCGAGCTGGTCCCGGCGGCCAGCCTGCGGATGACCGCGGAGGGCACCCCCGTCGTCACCGACGAGGGCCACTACCTGCTCGACTGCGCCGTGCCCGACGGCGACCCGGCCGCGCTCGGCGCCGCCATCAAGGCCACCCTCGGCGTGGTCGAGCACGGCCTGTTCCTCGGCATGGCCGACGAGGTCCTGCTCGGCCGCGGCGACGGCAGCGTCCGCATCCTCCACCGCTGACAACGGGACAGCCGCCGATCACGCTGACCATGGCACAGGCGCTCTTGGGGGGCCGTGGGGGAGCGAGCTCCCCCCACATCGATCGGGGACTGCGGGTCGATACTGTCAGGCAGGAGGGCGGTCCCGGCGCTTCTCTGCTCGTAGGCGGATCCGGTTCATCAGGAGCGTGCCTGGGATGGAGGCGAGCAGCAGGGCCGCCGGCCCCCACCAGATGGTGGGCAGGGGCGAGGTGAGCACCATGGCGACCAGCACCACGCCGACGATCGCCAGCAGCTCGCGGGGGCTGCGGAAGGCCTCGCGGAGCAGCTCGGCCAGGCCGACCTGCACCGTCGGGGGTGCCGCGGCCCTGGCCGCGGCGACCGCCTCACGCCGACGTCTCAGGAGCCGAAGCGGCGAAGGACGACGGCGCCATTGTGGCCGCCCAGCCCCATCGAATTCGAGATGGCCACGTCGAAGCTGGCCTCCCGGGTCTTCAGGGGCACGTAGTCGAGGTCGCATGCTGGGTCCGGATCGTCGAGGTTGATCGTCGGCGGCAGGACCTGGTCGCGGAGGGCGAGCGCGCTGGCGATCGCCTCCAGGCCACCGGCGGCGCCGAACAGGTGGCCGGTCATCGACTTGGTGGAGGAGACGGCGAGCTTGTCGGCGTGGGCGCCGAACGCCTGCCTGATCGCCTGCGTCTCGGCCGGGTCGCCGAGAGGCGTGCCGGTGCCGTGGGCGTTGATGTAGCCGACCTCGTCGGGGCGCACGCCGGACGACTCCAGCGCGTCGGCGAACATGCGGATCACCCCGCGGCTCTCCGGGTGGGGGGTGGCCACGTGGTAGGCGTCGTTGGAGGCGCCGTAGCCGGCCACCTCGGCGTAGACCTTGGCGCCGCGGGCCCTGGCGTGCGCCTCGGACTCCAGCACCACCACCGCGGCGCCCTCGGAGACCACGAAGCCGGAGCGGGCGCGGTCGAACGGGCGCGAGGCGGCCGCCGGGTCGTCGTTGCGGGCGGCCAGGGCCTGCATCTGGCAGAACCCGGCGAGCACCAGCGGGGTGACGCAGGCCTCGGTGCCGCCGGCGATGATCACGTCGGCCCGCCCCCGCTTGATCAGCTCCGCGGCCTCGCCGATGGCGTGCGA
>DASYRU010000334.1:0-7516 GCA_036004165.1 Actinomycetota bacterium | reverse complement strand
TTCGACGTCTACAGCCGCGTCAGCGGCGGCAGCACCCAGGGCAACCAGGCCTTCGCCAGCCTGCAGACCCTCGGCCGCTACGCCTTCTACCAGGTCAACCTGCTCACCGGCAAGATCACCCGCGTCGGCTCCTTCCAGCCGGGCGACCAGGTCTTCGACATCGCCCTCCCCCTCGATCAGGGCTGACCATCTGCAGCCAGGCGCCGGCCCTCCACCGGAGGGCCGGCGCCCCTCTATGCTGATCGCAGTGTTCGCTGCCCTGGGTCGCTTCGTCTACCGGCGCCGGCTGCTGGTGGTGCTCGCCTGGTTGGCCGTGCTCGGCTTCGGCTTGGGTTTCGGCGGTCAGGTGTTCGGCCGGCTCGACACCGGCAGCGGGTTGCGCGGCGACGCCGAGTCGGTGCTCGTCTCCGACATGCTCGCCAGGGCCGCCGGCAGCGGCGCCGTGATCACCGGCCTGGTCGACGGCCGTGAGCCGGCCGACCCGGCGTTCCGCGCCGAGCTGGACGCGGCCGTCCGCGACCTGCGCAGCACGCCGGGCGTGCGGCGGGTGGTCGACCCCTGGTCGTCCCGTGACACCACCGACCACCCCCCGATCTCTCCCCTGATCGCCCGCGACGGGCGCGCCGTCGTCCTCCAGGTGGAGCTGGAGGGCGACCTGGACGGCGCGGCCCGCGACCGGGCCGTCGATCGGGTCGGCGAGCGCCTGCGCGCGATCGACGCGCAGCGGGTGCTGGTCGGCGGGGAGGCCCTGGCCGACCAGGAGTTCCAGGACCAGGCGCAGGAGGACCTGGAGCGGGGCGAGGCGCTGGCCCTGCCGTTCATGCTCCTGCTGCTTCTGCTGGTCTTCCGCGGCGTGATCGCGGCCGTGACGCCGCTGGCGGTGGCCGCGGTCGCCGTCGCCGGGGCGCTGCTGGTGCTGCTCGGGGTGAGCGAGCTCACCGCCGTCTCCGTCTACTCCGTCAACGTGGTGACCATGCTCGGCCTCGGGCTGGCGGTCGACTACTCGCTGCTGGTGGTCAGCCGCTACCGGGAGGAGCGGGCCGCCGGCTTCGACCCGCCGGCGGCGATCGAGCGGACCCTGCCGACCGCCGGCCGCACGGTGACCTACTCCGGGCTGACCCTGGCGGCCTCCCTCTGCGGCCTGCTGGTCTTCGCCGAGCCGTTCCTGCGCTCGATGGCCTGGAGCGGCATCGGGGTGGTGCTGGTGGCGATGCTGGCGGCCGTCACGCTGATCCCCGCGCTGCTCGGCCTGTGGGGGCGGCGCATCCGACCCGACCGCTCGCAGCGCCCGCTCGACCATGGCCTGTTCTACCGCCTCTCCCGCCTGGTCCAGCGGGCCGCACCGGCGATCGTGCCGCTGGTGGCGGCGTTCCTGGTGCTGCTGGCGCTGCCGTTCCGCCACGCCCGGCTGGAGAACTCCGGCCTGGAGTCGTTGCCCCGCTCGTCGCAGTCGCGCGAGCTGTTCGAGACGGTCGAGGCCCGCTTCCCCGGCGGCGGCACCGACCCGATCGTGGTGGCGGTCGAGACCGACCCGCGCTCCCCCCTGCTCGCCGGGTACATCCGGCGGATCGAGCTGCTGCCCGGGGTCGACTCGGTGGAGCGCCGCCAGGGCACGCCGCCGGTGCTGACCGTGCTCGACGTCACCCCGGCCGGCTCCAGCCAGGGGCCGGTGGCGACCAGGCTGGTCGAGCAGATCCGCGGCCTCGATCGGCCGGTGGCCGCGGGCGTCACCGGCAGCGCCGCCTTCCTGGTCGACTACCGCGACTCGCTGCTGGCCCGGCTGCCGTACGCGCTGGCGCTGATCGGGCTGGCCACCCTGGTGCTGCTGTTCCTGATGACCGGGTCGCTGGTCGTCCCGGTCAAGGCGATGGTGATGAACGTGCTGTCGCTGGGGGCCAGCTTCGGCGCGCTGGTCTGGGTGTTCCAGGAGGGCCACCTGTCCGGGGTGCTCGGCTTCGACCCGGCAGGCATGGTCGACATCACCGTCCCGGTGCTGATCTTCGTGTTCGCCTTCGGCCTCTCCATGGACTACGAGGTGTTCCTTCTCTCCCGGATCAAGGAGGCCTGGGACCTGACCGGCGACAACGACCGGGCGGTCGCCCTCGGCCTGCAACGGACCGGGCGGATCGTGACCTCGGCGGCCGCTCTGATCGTGGTGGTGTTCCTCGGCTTCGCCGCCGGGGAGCTGCTCACCATCAAGGAGGTGGGCCTCGGCATGGCGATCGCGGTGCTGCTGGACGCCACCGTGGTCCGGACGCTGCTGGTGCCGGCCACCATGACGCTGCTGGGCAGGTGGAACTGGTGGGCGCCTGCCGGGCTGCGCCGGGTCCACGAGCGCTTCGGGCTGGTCGAGCCGCCACCGACCGGCCGGCAGCCGGTCGCGCCGGCCGAGCCGGCCGGCGCGCGGCTCAGCGGGTGACGGTGACCTTGCGCAGCCCGAGGGGCCGGTCGAGGTCGACGCCACGCCGGCGGGCCAGCTCCATCGCCAGGACCTGGCCGGGTGCCACCGCGACCAGCGGCGACAGCCACTCGGGGAGGCCGGCGGGCAGCGGCAGTTCGGCGTCGGCGGCCGCCAGCACGCCGGGGTCGTCGGCGATCGCCAGCACCCTGGCGCCGCGCTGCCGCAATGCCGCCCGGACCTCCAGGAGCTGCGGCAGCACCTTGCCAGACGGGGCCACCAGCACCACCGGGAAGCCGGCGCCGATCGCGGCGATCGGCCCGTGCAGCAGGTCGGCCCCGGAGAACGGGGCGGTCAGCGTCCCACTCAGCTCGGTGAGCTTCAGTGCGACCTCGAAGGCGGTCGCGTGGTTAAAGCCGCGGGCGACCACCGCGCAGGCGGGAGCGTCGGCCAGCAGGCCGACGGCGGGCTCGGCCCGCTGGAGGCTGTCGCCGATGGCCCGGTCGAGCATGGCGGGCACCCGCCGCAGCGCCTCCACCCGCCCGGGCGCGCCCTCCAGGCCGGCCGACAGCAGCGCCAGCGCCCCCAGCGAGTTGACGTAGCTCTTGGTCGCCGCCACCGCCCGCTCCTCGCCGGCGTGCAGCGCCACCACGTGCTCGGCCTCGCCGGCCAGCGGCGAGCCGGGCGTGTTGGTGATCGCCACCGTCGGGCGGCCCTGGCGGCGTGCCTCGGCGAGCACGCTGGCCACGTCGGGCGAGGCCCCCGACTGGGAGACGCCGACCACCAGGGCGCCGTCCAGCCGTGGCGGCCGCCGGTAGCGGTCGTACAGCGACGGCGTCGCCAGCGCCACCGGCAGCCGGTTGTGGGCGCCGAACAGGTACCTGGCATAGCGGGCGGCGTTGTCGGAGCTGCCCCTCGCCGCGATCACCAGCAGCCGCAGGTCGCCGGCCAGCCGGCCCGCGAGCGCGAGCACGCCGGCCGCCTCGCGGTCGAGCAGCCGCGCCAACGCCGCCGGCTGCTCGCGCAGCTCCGCCTCCAGGTGGCTGGGCCGCGCGGCGCTCACCCCTTGACCGCCCCGGCGGTCAGGCCGCTCACCACGCGTCTCTGCACCAGCAGGAAGAACACCACCACCGGGATGGCGAACAGGGTCGAGCCGGCCATCACCCCGCCCCAGTCGGTGCCCTTGTTGGTGGTGAACGAGGCCAGCCAGATCCCCAGTGTCTGCTTCTCGGGGCTCTGCAGCAGCACGTAGGCGATCAGGTAGTCGTTCCAGACCAGGATGAACGAGAACACCGCGGTGGCGACCAGCCCGGGCGCCACCAGCGGGAACAGGATCCGCCGGAAGGCGCCCGCCCGGGTGCAGCCGTCGACCATCGCCGCCTCCTCCAGCTCCATCGGGATGTTGACGATGAAGCCGCGCAGCGTCCAGATGCAGAACGGCAGCACGAAGGTCATGTAGGTGACGATGATCCCGATGAGCTTGTCGGTCTGGCCGGCGTCGTCCAGCATCAGGTACAGCGGGATGATCAGCGCCTCGAGCGGCACCATCTGGACCACGATCAGCATGACGATCAGGAGCCCCCGGCCGCCGAAGCGGAAGCGGGCCGCCGCCAGCGCGGCCAGCAATGCCAGGGCGAGCGAGACCACCACGGTCACCGCCACCACGATCACGCTGTTGGCGACGTCCCTGGCGAAGAAGGGCTTGGCGATCGCGGCGCGGTAGTTCTCGAGGGTGCCGGGGAACGGCAGCCACTTCGGCTCGAACGACAGGATGTCGACGCCGCGCTTGAAGCCGGTGGCGACCATCCAGTAGATCGGGAAGACGGTCACCACGAACAGCAGCAGCGCGGTGGCGTTCAGCAGCAGCCTGGTGCTGCGGCGCGTGGTCATGCCTCCACCGCCCGCAGCATCTGGCGGACGTAGAAGGACACCAGCACCATCAGCAGCAGCACCATCACCACCGCGATGGCGGCGCCCTTGCCGTAGTTGCTGACGCCGAAGGACTCGCTGTAGGACCAGATCCCCAGCAGGTAGTAGTCGCGGCCGGGCCGCTGGTTGAGCATCACCCAGATCTGGGTGAAGACCTTGAAGTCCCAGATGGTGGAGAGCGTGGCCAGGATCAGGAAGACCGGCTTGAGCAGGGGGAAGGTGATCCTCCAGAAGACCTGCCAGGCGCCGGCGCCGTCGACCCGTGCGGCCTCCTCGAGCTCGGCGGGGACCTGGGTGAGCCCGGCGTGCAGGGTGATGGCCACGAACGGCAGCGCCCCCCAGACCACCACCACCACGATCACGGTGAACCCCTCCAGCGGGCGGTCGAACCAGTTGTGGTTGACGAAGTCGCCCACGCCGAGCCGGGTCAGCAGCCAGTTCACCACGCCGAACTCGAAGTCGAACATCCACTGCCACAGCGCCACGGCGGTCAGCACCGGGGTCGCCCACGCGGCCACCAGCCCGGCGGTGACCAGCACCCGCATGCCCTTGCCGAGCCGCCGCAGCAGCAGCGCCACCAGGGTCCCGAGCAGCATGGTCAGGCCGACGCAGACCGCGGCGAAGGCGACCGTCCTGGCCACCACCGTCCAGAAGAAACTGTCGCTCAGGATCGTCTGGTAGTTCTCCAGGCCGACGAAGGTGCCCTTGCCGGCGAACAGCTCCCGCAGCCCGTACCGCTGGAAGGAGAGCAGCAGCAGCCGGTACATGGGGTAGGCGAGCACGCCGGCGAGCACCACCAGGGCAGGGGCCAGCAGGGCGTAGGGCACCAGCGGGCGCAGCCGCCTTCTCCGGGCGCCGGGCCTGGCGGTCGCGGTGGGAGCTGCGACCGTGCGCCCTCCGGCGGAGCCCGCTGTTGGGGGGGTCCGGGGGGGAGCGGGCTCCCCCCCGGATCGACCGGGCCTAACCTGATGCTTCACTACGCCTCCGGCTTACGACCCTTGGTTGAGGACCGTGGTGATCTGCTGGCTGGCTTCCTTGGTCGCGTCGGCGATGCTGGCGCGGCCGGTGAAGATCGACACCAGCATGTCGGGCAGGATGTTGGCGGCCTCGACGTTGGCCCAGTTCGGCGAGGTCGGCGTGAACCGGCTGTTCTTGGCGGTGGAGTCGAACACCGAAAGGTACGGGTCGCTCTGGTGCAGCGACAGCAGGGTGGTGGAGTTGGGGATCACCCCGCCGACGGTGGCCATCTGGGTCTGGTACTTCGTGTTGGCCAGCAGCTTGACCCAGTCGACGGCGAGGTCCTGGCTCTTGCTCTTGGCGGCGACGCCGAGGTCGGAGCCGCCGAGGAACACCGGCGCGGTCTGGCCGGGATTGTGGCTGGGCAGCGGGAATGCCGCCAGGTCCTTCTCGAGCTTGGGGTTGCCGGTCTTCTTGTCGAGGATGACGCCCTTCTCCCAGCCGTTGGCCACGATCATGGCGACGTGGCCCTGGGCGAAGGTCTGGTCCTGCTTGGCCTCGTCACCGCTCTTGTCCGCCCGCGAGCAGCAGTCGACCAGCTGCTTGAGCTGCCCCAGGCCCTGCTGCGCCTCGGCGCTGTCGAGGGTGCCGCGCCACTGGTCGCCTTCCGGCTTGGCGATGTCGCCGCCGAAGTCCCAGACGAACGGCAGGGCCGCGTACCAGTACTTGCCAGGGAAGTAGAAGGCGGAGAAGCGCTTGTCGCTGCCGAAGGTCGACATCAGCTTGTCGGAGGCGGCCTTCAGCTCGTCCATGCTGGTCGGGGTGGCGGTGATGCCGGCCTTGGCGAACATGCTCTTGCGGTAGATGACCGCGCGGCTGCCCGCAAGGTAGGGGGCGCAGACCAGCTTGCCGTCGACGGTGCAGGACTCGGTCAGCGACTGCAGCCAGCTCTGGCTGTTCTCGAACTGGGAGCGGTTGCCGCTGAGGTCCTGCAGGGCGCCGGCCGCACCGTACTTGGAGACCAGCGTGTTGCCGAGCTCCATCACGTCCGGCGGGCTGCTGCCCGCGAAGGCGGCGTCGAGCTTGGTGGTGACGTTGCTCCACTGCTGCAGCTCGACCTTGACGGTGTCGTTGGGGTGGGCGGTCTTGAACTCGGCGTTGACGGCTTCGATGACCTGCGGCGGGGCGCTGCCTTCCATCAGCCAGACGGTGAGCGTCCGCGGGCCGGTCTGGGCCTGCTGGTCGCCGCCGTCGTCGTCGCCGCCGCAGGCGGCAAGGACGAGGGCGAGGGCCATCGTGAGAGCGGCGAGGATGCGATGTCGACGTGGCATGGGACCTTCCTCCTTCTACAGGGACGGGCCTTGGTCAGCCGGGCGGGGCCCGCCCGGAGTGGCTGGCCGGCCGGGCCGGGGCCGGCCGCCTCGAGAGGTTGTCGCCGCCGTGCACCAGGGCGCCCTCGGCGATGGTGGCGATGACCCGCAGCGCCGGGTCGAGCAGCACCAGGTCGGCGTCCTTGCCCGGCTCGAGGGTTCCCTTGGCGCCGTCCATGCCGATCGCCTCGGCGGCGTTACGGCTGCTCGCCGGCCACAGCTCGGCGAGCGGGCGGCCGGTGGCGGCCTGCAGGTTGACCAGCGCCTGGTCGAGGGTGAGCACGCTGCCGGCCAGCGTCCCGTCGGCCAGGCGGATCGCCCCGTCGATCTGGATGGCCGGGCGGTCGCCCACCGCGTAGGCGCCGTCGGGCAGTCCGGTGGCGCGCACCGCGTCGGTGACCAGCACCACCCCGTCGGCGCCCTTGGCGGCCAGCAGCAGCCGCATCGCGGCCGGGTGGACGTGGACGTTGTCGGCGACCAGCTCGCAGCGGAGCTCCGGCGCGGTGAGCGCGGCGCCCAGCATCCCCGGTTCGCGATGGCCGAGCGGACGCATGGCGTTGAAGACGTGGGTGACGTGGCGGACGCCGTCGCCGACGGCCCGTAGCGCCTGCTCGTAGGTGGCGTCGGTGTGGCCGGCGGAGACCGTCACGCCGCGCTCCACCGCGGCGCCGACCAGCCAGCGGTTGGCGTCGATCTCTGGGGCAAGGGCCAGCACCCGGACGACGCCGCTGGCCAGCAGCCGCCTGGCCTCGGCCCGGCCGGCCTGGCGGATCAGCGCGCCGTCCTGGGCGCCGCAGCGGACCCGGCTGAGGTAGGGGCCCTCCAGGTAGGCGCCGAGCACGGTGGCGCCACCCTCGACGGG
>DASYRU010000333.1:0-1696 GCA_036004165.1 Actinomycetota bacterium | reverse complement strand
GCTAGCCGGGGAGCTTGGCCGCGATCACGTCGACCGGCTCGATCGCCGGCGGCTGCGCGAGCAGCTCGGAGGCCTGCGCCATCAGTGCGGCAGCGACCCGGCCGGCGAGGTGCGCCTGCCGGCCGGCGTCATCGGGGAAGGCGTCGAAGATGCCGAACTGCGATGGTCCAAGGCGGATCGCGAACCACGCGATCGTCGCCGGCTCCTCCTCCACCAGCGACAGCCCACCCTCGAGGAAGCTCGCGACGTCAGCCTCCTTCCCCGGCCTGGCCTCCAGGCGAACCAGGAGTCCCACACTGACCATGCCTGCCTCCTTCGAGTGCGTACCGAGTCGGGGGGCATCCTACTGCGGGGTCGTCAGCTGGGCGTCGGGCGTCCGGCGCTCCGGTTCGGGGGCCGGCGCGGAGGGCGGCAGCCACAGGGGGCGGGCGGCCCAGGCGGGCAGCCACCAGTTCCACCGGCCCAGCAGTGCGACCAGGGCGGGCACCAGCAGTGCGCGCAGCACGGTCGCGTCCAGCAGGATGCCGGCACCGAGCGCCGTGGCCAAGATCTTGACGTCCAGCTCCCCCGCGGCGGCCAGGGAGGCGAAGGCGAGGAACAGGATCAGCGCGGCGCTGGGGACCAGCCGGCCGACGCGGCCGAGCCCCTCCACCACGGCGGCGGCGGTCGACCCGGTGGACGGCCTGCTCGCGGTCATGGCCGCGCTGCCGCTCCTCGCGCCAGCGGGTCACCAGCAGCAGCGAGTAGTCCACCGCCACCCCCAGCCCGATCAGGGCGACCAGGTACTGCACCAGGAAGCTGACCTCGGTGACCTCGGTCAGGCCAAGGACGGCCAGGAAGGTTGCCAGGATCGAGACGGCGGCGACCAGCAGCGGCACGAGGGCCAGCAGCGACCCGAACACGAAGGCGAGCACCACCAGGGCGCCGAAGGCGCCGACCAGCGTCTCGACCAGCACGCCGCTCTCTGCCGGCTGCGCTTCCGCCTCCGCCGACAGCTCGTCCAGCCCGGTGACCTCGACCTGGGTGCCGGCCGGGAGGCCGCTGCGCAGCCGCTCGGCGACAGCCGGCCGGGCACGGCGCCGGCCGCGGCCACCCCTGCGACCAGCACCAGCAGCCATGCCGACACCACGGTCAGCTTGTGCCGTAGCAGGAAGCTGGACAGTCGCGGCATGGTCCCTCCCGGCGGGCGATCTCCTCGGCGTGGGCGCCTGCGATCGTGCCCACCCGCCGGCGTGCCGTCGTCGGGCGAGGAGCGGATCCTCGGCTGCACATCGTGCGCAGCCGCACCGGCGCGGCTACGTCCGGCGTGCAGGAGGCAGGGAGGTCGTCGGGTGTCGGATCAGCCGTGGCCGGGGGCGACCAGGCCGGACTCGTAGGCGAACACCACCAGCTGGGCGCGGTCGCGGGCGCCGAGCTTGACCATCGCCCGGCTCACGTGGGTGCGGGCGGTGGCCGGGCTGACCACCAGCCGGTCGGCGATCTCCCCGTTGGACAGGCCCGCCGCGGCCAGCGCCATCACCTCCCGCTCCCGGTCGGTGAGGCTCGCCAGGTCGACGTCCGCCCGTGGCCGGCTTGTCTGCCGCCTGGCGGTGAACTCGCCGATCAGCCGGCGGGTCACGCTGGGGGCCAGCAGCGCCTCGCCGTCGGCGACCACCCGCACCGCCCGCAGCAGCTCCACCGGGTCGGTGTTCTTCAG
>DASYRU010000332.1:0-2904 GCA_036004165.1 Actinomycetota bacterium | reverse complement strand
TGAAGGCGTCCGGGCAGGGCGCCCAGAGCCAGGACGACAGCCTGCTGGTGCCGCTGAACGCGATCAAGGGCCGGCTGGTCTCGGCCGACCCGAGCGTCAGCCAGCTCCGGGTCGCCGCCGCGCCGGGCGCCGCCGACCGCTACCGCAACGACGTCACCACCGCCCTGCGGGCCAGCCACGAGCTCGGCGCCGACGACGACAACGACTTCATCACCCTCGACCCCACCACGCTGATCGAGGCCAGCCAGGCGTCGTCGACGAACTTCACCCGGCTGATCACCGCGATCGCCGCCATCAGCCTGATCGTCGGCGGCATCGGCGTCGCCAACGTGATGCTGGTCGCGGTGCGGGAGCGCATCAGGGAGATCGGCATCCGCCGGGCGGTCGGCGCGCGGCGGCGTGACATCGTCGCGCAGTTCCTCACCGAGGCGACCGTGTTGAGCGTCATCGGCGGCCTGCTCGGGGTGGCCGCCGGGCTGGCCATGGCGGTCGCGCTGCCCAACCTCACCGACCAGCGGACCATCGTCTCCTATCCGGCGGCCCTGCTGGCGCTGGGGATCTCCGCCCTGGTCGGCATCCTCGCCGGGCTCGGCCCCGCCAACCAGGCGGCCGCCCTCGACCCGGCGACCGCCCTCCGCCACGAGTGAGGGCACAGGTTCCAGGACCTTCACAGCCGGCGTCGAAGCCCCTGCCAGGTGACGGCGCCAGCATCGTGGTAGCCGCCGAGGGAGAGGAGACCCGCGATGACCTACCAGCTGGAGGCACCCGCCTACCGCAGCCCGGAACCCTGCCCGCCCGCCGGCGGCTGGCTGACCGCGGTGCTGCGGCCGGCCGGGACGCTGGAGGGCGCCGCCGCGGCCGCGTTCGGCCGCTCGCTGCGCGCCCTGTCGGCGACCGCCGACATGGTGGTCGTCGACCTGGACGCCGCGCGCATCCCCGACGTGGTCGCCTTCGCCGACGCCCTGCGGGTCTCGGCGGAGCGCCTGGCTCGGCCGGGCAGGTGCCTGCTGCTCGCCAACCTGCCGCGTGCGCTGGAACGCGCCGTCCAGGCGGCCGGCGTGCCCGCCGCGACGCTGGCCGCCGACGCGGTGCCCGATTCGGCTCAGTCTGCGTCCGGCTCGCCCGCCAGCCGCTCCAGGACGCGCAGGACCACGGCGTGGTCGTCCTCGCCAAGGCCGCTCCAGCGCGCCGCCCCGTAGAGCTGGTCGACCAGGGCGGTCAGCGGCAGTGCGACGCCCTCGTCCCTGGCAGCGGCCAGTGCGAAGCCGAGGTCCTTGTGCTGGAACGCGGCGGCCCCTCCGGGCCG
The DNA here is from genome assembly GCA_036004165.1 of Actinomycetota bacterium. Lineage (GTDB taxonomy): Bacteria > Actinomycetota > CALGFH01 > CALGFH01 > CALGFH01 > CALGFH01. The sequence continues at coordinate 1,598 of DASYRU010000332.1, read as the reverse complement.
GAAGTCGTGGCGCAGCAGCTTCTCCCCCTTCAGCTCGAGGACCCGGCTGCCCGCCAGCCCGCCGGCGAGCAGCGCGAACACCCGCCGCGGGTCCAGCCCGCCCTTGCGCGCCAGCACCAGCGCCTCGGCGAGGGCGGTGAGGGTGGCGGCCACCACCACCTGGTTGCACGCCTTGGCGAGCTGGCCGGCGCCGAGCGGCCCGAGGTGGTCGACGGTGGTGCCCATCGCGGCGAACAACGGCCGCACCCGGTCGACGTCCTCCACCCGGCCGCCGACCATGATGCTCAGGGTGGCTTCCTCCGCCCCGGCGTCGCCACCGCTGACCGGGGCGTCGACCACCCAGATGCCGACCGCCTCCAGCCGACTCCCCAGCTCGCGGACGCCGACCGGGGAGACCGTCCCCATCACCACCAGGACGCTTCCCTGGCGCATCGCGCGCAGCAGACCGTCCTCGCCGGAAAGGACCTGCTCGACCTGGGGGAGGTCGGGCAGCATGGTGATCACGACCGCGGCCGCCTCCGCCACCCCGGCCGGCGTTCGCGCGACCTCCGCTCCGGCGGCGGCCAGCTCCGCCGCCGGGCCGGCGCTGCGGTTCCAGACCACCACCCGGCGGCCGGCTCGCACGAGGTGGCGAGCCATCGGCCGGCCCATCCTGCCGAGCCCGATGAAGCCGACCGGTTCCGCCTCACGTCGCGGCCCTGTCTCCTGGTCGCTCATGGCGCCCTCCATCCTGGTAGGAAACGGCCTTTCGGGCGAGGTTTATCAAGCCGAGCAGATGGGTACAGACCATGCGGACGCCGTCGCCCCGCCGGCCCCCCCGCGGGGCGATGGCGCTTCTCCTTTTCGCCAGCGTCGTATGATGCGCCACTAGTCGAATCGGGACATCTGGCCTGAAGGGGCGGGCGCGTGGGCTGGCACTGGTACTTCAGCGCGCTCGCGCTCGCCGGTGGCATATGCCTCGCCGCCTACGCCTTCTACGTCTGGCGCCGCCGGCGAGCCTCGGCCGGGGCCAGCCTTACCGTCGTGCTGGCCGCCGCCGGCTGGTGGAGCCTCGCCTACGCCCTCGAGCTGGGCGCCACCAATCTGTCCACCAGGCTGATGTGGGGCGACGCCAAATGGCTCGGCATCTGCCTGCTCCCGCCGGCCTGGTTCGCGTTCATCATGCAGTACACCGGCAGGGACCGGTGGGTGAACCGCTCCACGATGGCCGCCCTGGCGGTGCCGCCCGCGGTGGTGATCGTGTTGCTCGCCGGCCAGGCCACCCACGACCTGGTGCGCTACTATCCGCCGTCGGCGGCCGCCGACCCGGCCAACGCCATCGCGCAGGTCGGCCCGCTGTTCTGGCCGTTCCTGGTGTACACCGACGTGGTCGTGTGGGGCTGCACCGCGCTGTTCGTGTGGACCCTCACCCGCGTGTCGCGCCTGTACTGGCGGCAGAGCCTGCTGCTGATCGTCACCGTGCTGCTGCCGATCCTCGCCAACATCCTGCACAACCTCAACGTCGGGCCGTTCGGGCGGGTCGAGCTGACCCCGTTCCTGTTCGTCCTGACCGGCGCGGTGCTGGTGTGGGGCATCTTCCGCTTCCGCCTGCTCGACCT
>DASYRU010000331.1:0-5626 GCA_036004165.1 Actinomycetota bacterium | reverse complement strand
CAGCACCAGCGCGGCCCGCTGCCGCGGCGGCAGCCGCTGCAGCCCGGCGACGAACGCCAGCTCGATCGCCTCCCTGGTCTGGTAGCGCGCCTCCGGCCCGGGCGAGCTGTCGGCGATCCCCTCCAGCAGCACGTCCGGGTAGGGCTGGAGCCAGGTCGGCTCGCCGTAGCGGGTGGGCTCGGGCGGTTCGAACGGAGGGACCGGTGGCGGTGGCGGCCGTCGCCCGGCGTCGCGCAGCGCGTTGAGGCAGCGGTTGGTCGCGATGCGGTACAGCCACGCGCGCACCGACGCCCGACCCTCGAAGCGCGCCAGGCCGCGCCACGCCGCCACCAGCGTCTCCTGCAGCGTGTCCTCCGCGTCCTGCACCGAGCCGAGCATCCGGTAGCAGTGCAGCTGCAGCTCGCGCCGATACGGGTCGGTGAGCTCGCGAAACGCCTGCTGGTCTCCCGCACGGGCGCGGGCCAGCGTGGGCTGGCTCATCGCCACATCCTGCCACACGAATCGGCCGGTCCGTTCCGGCCACCAGCGGTGTCATGACGAACCGGGGGAGCCAATCGGATCGAGGAGGGAGCACCGTGACCCAGGATCCCAGTCCCGCGCTGTCGGTGGCCTTGGCCTACTACCACGCCTGGACCGGCAAGGACATCGACCGGGCGATGACCCACGTCGCCGACGACGTCGTCTGCGAAGCGCCGACCGGTCGCATCGACGGCGTGGAGCGGTTCCGGCAGTTCATGGCACCGTTCGCGCAGATGCTGATGAGCTCGGACCTGATCGCCGCCTTCGGGGACGACCGGACCGCCGTGCTGGTCTACAACCCCCACACCACGCTGGTCCAGGACGCCCCGAGCGCCGAGTGCTTCACGGTCAACGACAGCAGGATCGTCCACAGCCTGCTGGTCTTCGACCGGACCCCGTTCGACGCCGCCAGGCGCGCAGCCTCGTGAGCCGGCCGCTGCCCGCAGCTACACCTCGGGTTCGGCGACGCCGGGGACGTGGCGGGCGGCGAAGCGCAGCGCGACCTCCACCTGGCGGATGCGCTCCTCGACGACCAGGGCGCCGTGGCCGGCGTCGAAGCGGTCCAGCTCGTACTCCTTGCCCAGCTCGGCGAGGCGGCCGGCGTAGTTCAGCACCTGCTGCAGCGGGCAGCGGGTGTCGTTGTCGCCGACCATCACCAGCACCGGGGTCGCCACCCGGTGGACGTGGGTGATCGGGGACCGATCGACGAACAGCTCCGGCTTGTCCTCCGGGCCGCCGCCGAACAGGCTGCGGTCGAACGCCTGCAGCGCCTCGGACTCGTCGGCATAGGCCGACAGGTAGTCGGCCACCGGGACCACCGCCATCGCCGCCCGCCAGCCGTCAGGGACGGTGCCGATCGTCTGCAGGGTCACGTAGCCGCCCCAGGAGGCCCCGGTGATGACCACCCGCTCGGGGTCGGCCACGCCGCGGGCGATCAGGTCGTCGCGGCCTGCCACCACGTCCTCGATCTCCGGCCGGCCCGGGTCGCCTTCCAGCACGTCCTGCCAGGCCTTGCCGTAGCCGGTCGAGCCGCGGTAGTTGACCAGCCCAACCGCGTAGCCGTGGTCGACGAACGCCTGCACCTGCGGGTCCCAGCCGTCGGCGTCGTGGTGGTGGGGGCCGCCGTGCACCAGCAGCACGGTCGGGTGGGGTCCGCTGCCCGGTGGCAGCGCCAGGAACCCGTGCACCCGGTCGCCCCGCGGGTTGGCGAAGGTCCAGCTCTGGTAGGCGACCCCGCCTGGTGCCCTGCTGCCTGGCGGGCGCAGCACGGCCTCGTCGCGGCCAAGCGCCCGCACCTGCGGAGCGGCGGCCCCGGAGGACCAGCGGTACCAGACCTCCCCGTCGGGACGGACCCCGGCGCTGGCGATCGAGCCTGCCGGGTGGTCCAGCCGCTGCAGGGCGCCGCCGGTCAGCTCGAGGCGGTACAGCTCGTTGCGGCCCATGAACGTGTGGACCAGCAGCAGCGCCGAGGCGTCCGGCCACCAGTCGGCCACCTCGACCTCGCCGGGCAGGTCGACCTCCAGGTCGACGCGCTCGCCGCTGCCAGGATCCCAGGTGGCGGGCCGCAGCCGGCCGCTGCGCTCGTGCAGCAGCGCGAGCCGGCCGTCGCCGGCGACCGGCGAGAAGCCGGCCGCGAACAGCCCGTAGCCACGGCCGTCCCACAGGTCGCCGACGGCGCCGTGCCCGTCGACATCGAAGGCGCGCAGGGCCGGGTGGAGGTTGTCGCCGTGCTCGGCGTGGTGGACGACCAGCAGGTGGCCGTCGCGGCTGAGGTCGGCCAGCTCGACCATCTCGTCGTGGCGGTACAGCTCGCTGGAGCCGCCGCCGGCCTCGCCGACCCGGACCGAGAAGCCGTCCCTGGTGGCCAGCCCGACCGCCACCCTGCCCTTGGGCCCGAGGGCGAGCCCGGCGGTCCAGGCCGGTTGGGCGTCGGTCAGCAGCGGCGCCGGGTCGCCGCCGGCGAACGGCTGCTGCAGCCAACGGCCGACCTCGTCGCCCCTGGTGTCCTCGAACCACACCACCGACGCGCCGTCGGGGGTGAGGGTGCCGGCGACCACCCCGGTGGGATGCTCGGAGACCTGCCGGTGCCGGCCGGCGGCCCGGTCCCAGGCGTGGACCTGCCAGGAGCCGGACAGGTTGGAGGCGTAGACGAGATGGTCGGGGTCGTCGAGGGCCCACCTCGGCAAGGTCAGGGACGGGGCACGGTAGCGCTGCTTCCAGCGTGGCTCTGACATGAAAGCATCGTACGCATGACGCCAGCACGGGTCATCCTGATCACCGGCGCCACCTCGGGGATCGGCAGGGACGCGGCGCTGCGCCTGGCCCGCGCCGGCCACCGGGTGCTGGCCGGCGGCCGCCGCGCCGACGCCCTGGCCACCCTGGCCGCCGCTGCGCCCGGCGGCCGGCTGGAGCCGCTGCGGCTGGACGTGGCCGACGCCGCCTCGGTCGAGGCGGCCAGCCGCGAGGTCGACCGGCGCACCGGCGGCGCCGGCCTCGACGTGCTGGTCAACAACGCCGGCTACGCGCTGCCCGGCCCGCTCGAGGCGCTCGCCGAGGGGGACCTGCGAACCCTGTTCGACGTCAACCTGTTCGGGCTGCTGGCGGTCACCAGGGCGTTCCTGCCCGCGATGCGGGCACGCGGCGCCGGCCGGGTGGTCAACGTCGGCAGCGTCATGGGCCGGGTGACGATGCCACTGCTCGGCGCCTACAACGCGAGCAAGCACGCGGTCGCGGCGGCCACCGACGCCCTGCGCATGGAGCTGGCGCCCTTCGGCGTGCGGGTGGTGCTGATCGAGCCGGGGGCGGTCCGCAGCGGCTTCGCGGCCACGGCGCTCGCCAACCTGGCCCCCTACCGGGACCCCGCCTCTCCCTATGCGGCCGCCGTGGCCGCCACGGACGCGGCCTGGGACCGGGCGTACCGCCTGGCGGCCGGCCCGGCGGCGGTCTCGCGAGCGATCGAGCGGGCGGCGACCTCCCCCCGGCCGGCGTCCCGCTACGTGGTTCCCACCCGCTACCGCCTGCTGCTGGCGACCCTGGCCGTGCTGCCGGTCCCGGCGGCCGACGCCGTGAAGCGCCGCACGATGGGCTGGCGCGGCTAGGCGTCCAGCAGGGTGGCCGCGATGGTGAACTCGATCGTCCAGGGGGCAGGCTCGCTGCCCGGCGCGGCCGGTTCGCCGTCGGGGGCGCCGTCCAGCCGGCCGCGATAGCTGTGCTCGCCGGCGCCCCAGTCGCCAAGGCCCAGGTACGACTCGCGCATCACCCCGGCGGGCCGGCCGCCCGCCCCCTCGCCGGCGACGGCCACCGCCAGCACCGAGTCGGGGTTGAGGACCAGGTCGAACCGCCGGTCGAGCTCGAAGGCCTTGCCGTCCTCGACGTCGACCGCACCGTCGTCCGGCCAGCCGCCGGCCAGGTCGCCGACCGCCAGGCGCAGCGCCAGCCGGCCGCCGAGCGCTCCGGCGTCCTCGACCACCACGCGGGTGAAGGTGACCGTGACCCGGGTGCGGCGCAGCGGCGGCACCACCGTGATCCCGACCTCGTCGACCGCCCCCGGCTCGCCCGGCGGGATCGGCAGCCAGCTGCCGCTCTCCGACAGGTAGCCGGCCGCCAGCGCGTAGCTGCCCGCCACCGTGCCGAAGCCGTCGCTGGCCTTGAACACCGCCCGCTCCTCGCCCGGCTCCAGCGGGGTGGCGTCGCCGTCGCCGCCGAGGAAGCGGTCCAGGTTCTCGCCGGAAGGGCCCCGGACCGCCAGGCGCAGCTCGGCCAGGTGGGCGCGGTAGTCGCCGTAGTTGCGGGCCGTGAACTGGGCCACGAAGTTGCCGCCGAGGGTGGGCGTCCAGGAGTTCACCCAGATGCCCTTGGCCGTGGCGATGTCGACGTAGGGCGGGCGCTCGGTCGTGTAGTCCTGCACGAACAGCCCGCGCCACGGCCCGTCGGGGGCGCTCGAGTCGACCTGCGCGCCGGCCGGCTCCACCACCAGGACGACCTCCTGGTCGGGGTGGCGGCTGTCGTAGACGTACAGCCGGACCGCGCCGGCGCCGTCGTCGTCGTAGCCGTAGGCGACCACCTGGCGGTTGCGGGCGACCTCGTCGAGGCGCCTGGAGGCGACCAGCCCGAGCACCGCCGGACGGCCGGCGTCGATGCTGCGCCGCAGCTGGGGCAGCTGTTCGGCCCTGGTCCAGTCGGCCACCCCGCGGTAGGACCAGGTGGGATGGTCGGCGGCGAGCGTCCAGGTGACGAACTGGCGCGCGCTCCAGGTGGCGAAGCTGTCGAACAGCCGCTTGTGGATGTAGTCGGCCAGCCGGGTGCCGTCCTCCGGCACCGCCTTGTCGGGGAAGTCGCCCGCCCGGTGGGAGGGGATCGGGAGGCCGGCGAACCAGTAGTCCAGCGCCGCGTAGGCCATGCCGCCGCAGCGACCGTCGGTGGCCACCTCGCCGTGGCCGGGAATGGTGACGGCCTTGTCGACGAAGTCGTTGGCGAAATGGAATCCGTGGGCGCGCGGATCGAACCCGGTTCTCGGCACAGGCCCCCCCTGTCGAATTGCACCGGACGAACGGCGCGATCCTCGCTCCGGTGTGTGGGGCATGGCAATAGCCCGAATGCACCTAGTTGATCCCGCCCGGGCAGCCTACCTGGCGAGCACCCATTCGACGGCCAGCCGGTACGGCTCGTCCTCGGGGTAGTCGGAGTGCCCCCTGGTCGGCGGGTACTGGTGTCGCCGGGCAGCCGCCGGAACCCAGGATCCTCGAGCGTCTCCAGCGCCGGCGGGCCGAAATAGGCCGGTAAGGCCCCGGCATAGAGCCGCTGCAGTTGACCAGCGGACCGACCGTGTCACACGCCCAGACGCGGCGGGCCGGCAGCGCGGCGTCCGCCCGCGCTAGCCTCTCCGAGGATGCTGACCCCGACCGGGAGGCCCCCCATGCGCGACCTGGCGCCGAACATGACCGACTACCTGGAGACGAGGGCGTCCTTCCGGCTGGACGTGCCGGAGACCTACAACTACGCGCGCGACGTGGTCGACGCCTGGGCCGCGCGGGAGCCGGACAAGCTGGCCCTGCTGGCGGTCGGGCCGGACGGCGGCGGCGCCCGCCGCTTCGGCTTCGCCGACCTG
>DASYRU010000330.1:0-2071 GCA_036004165.1 Actinomycetota bacterium | reverse complement strand
GGCGGAGGCGGCCGCCCTGCTGGCCGAGTACGGGGTGGAGCGCGGCGGCCTCGACCAGGTGGTCGGGGCGGCCTGGCGGCTGCTCGACCTGGTGACGTTCCTGACCACCGGGGAGGACGAGACCAGGGCCTGGGAGGTCCGGAGGGGCGCGACCGCGCCGGAGGCGGCCGGCCGCATCCACTCCGACCTGGAGCGCGGCTTCATCCGTGCCGAGGTGGTCGGCTACGACGACGTGGTGGCCGCGGGCGGCTGGGACGCCGCCCGCGGCAAGGGCCTGCTGCGGGTCGAGGGCAAGTCCTACGTCGTCCGCGAGGGCGACGTCGTCCACGTCCGCTTCAATGTCTGACTGCGCCGGCGGAGCTTCCGCCTCAAGGGACCTTCTACCGAGGCCCGGTTGACTCGGGGGGGAGCCCGCTCCCCCCCGAGACCCCCCCAACTTCTGCGAGCAGCCGGTCCACGCCGGCGTCCAGCGCGGCGACCTCGCGCTCCACCTCGGCCTGCAGCGGCGCCAGCTCGGCGGCCGTCTCGGCGCCGAGGCCGGCGCTGGCCGCCCGGCGGATCGACCGGGCCACCAGGGTCACCTCGGCGACCCTGGCGCCGGCCGTTGGCAGGACCCTGGCCAGCTCGGCCGGGTCGGGCTCGCCGGCCAGCAGCCGCAGCTCGGCGTCGAGGGTGCCCGCCACCCGCGCCAGGCGCCTGGCCAGGTGGGGAAGGTCGCCGAGCGGCCCGCCGGCGGCGCGCACGACCGCCAACGCCTCGGTGGTGGCGCGTGCGGCGGCGGCCAGCTCGCGCCGCAGCCAGGCAACCTCGCGGCGGGGACCGGGCGGCGCGGCCATGGCCTGCACGGTCCGGACCCGCTGGCGCAGCCGCGGGCTGCGCCGCAGCCACCGCAGCAACCGCCAGGTGACCGCCAGCAGCACGGCCATGCCAAGCGCCAGCATCGCCAGCACCGTCAGCAGCAACTGCTCGAGCATCGTGGTCCTACGATAAGCGCCGGCGCCGCGCCTGTCAGCCGCCGGAGACGGCGGGCAGGATCCAGACCTCGTCACCGTCGCCGACCGCGGTGGCCGGCCCGGCCAGGTAGCGGATGCTCTCGCCGTTGACGAACACGTTGACGTGCGGGCGCAGCTGGCCCCGCTCGTCCAGCACCCGCCGGCCGACACCGGGATGCGCTTGGCCGAGGGCGCCGAGCACCGCGGCCACCGTGCCGCCGGCCACGGCCAGGCGCCGGCGACCGTCCGCGTGGTCCCTGAGGGCGGCAGGCAGGTGGACGGTGGGCATGGCCGGACTCAGGGGACGACCGCGGCCTTGACGCAGACGACCGGGGGCAGCCATTCGGCGAGCAGCCGCCAACGTTCCCCCTCGTCCGCCGAGGCGAACAGCTGCCCGGTGCGGGTGCCGAAGTAGAGGCCGGCCGGCCCCAGCCCGTCGCTCCCGAAGCCGTCGCGCAGCACGGTCAGCCAGGCGTCCTGCTGGGGCAGGCCCTCGGTCTGCGGCTCCCACGACGCGCCGGCGTCGCGGGTCCGGTAGACCCGTGTGCGCCCGTCCGGCACGCAGCGGAACCCGTCGGACCGCAGCGGGATCACCCAGGCGGTGTCCGGGTCGGTCGGGTGGGCGACCACCGGGAAGCCGAAGTCGCTCGGCACGCCGTTGGCGATGTCGACCCAGCGCTCGCCGGCGTCGTCGCTGCGGTACAGGCCCCAGTGGTTCTGGAGGTAGAGGCGCTCGGGCCGGCCCCCGGCCGGCGCGACCTTGTGCACGCACTGGCCGAACTCCGGGTGCTTGTCGGGCAGGAACTCGGCCCTGACGCCCTGGTTGCTCGCCCGCCAGCTGTTGCCGCCGTCCTGGGTACGGTAGACGCCGCCGGTGGAGATGGCCACCAGCAGCCGCCCCGGGTCGTCGGGGTCCGGCACGATCGTGTGCAGGCAGAGGCCGCCCCCGCCGGGTTCCCAGCGGGGCCGGTGCGGGTGCTCCCAGAGGCCGGTGACCAGCTCGAAGGTCTCCCCGCCGTCGTCGGAGCGGAACAGCGCGGCCGGCTCGACGCCGGCGAAGACGGTGTCCGGCCGGTCGG